>JAKSIB010000044.1 GCA_024399065.1 Fibrobacter sp.
TCCACCTCTGCCACGAAGTGACCAGCCCCCAGGCTTTCGCTTCCCTTCGTGAAGAAGGCACCAAGGTTCTGTTCCCGGAACGTACCTTCGCTACCGTTGACCACATCATTCCCACCACTTTCCCGGAACGTAACCGTCCTCTCCAGGATGGCATTTCCGAAGAAATGTTCTCCCATATCGAAAAGAATACTGAATCCAACGGCATCAAGTTCTTCGGCCCCAAGACCTGCGAACAGGGTGTGATCCACATTGTTGGCCCGGAAGAAGGCGTTACCCAGCCGGGTATGACCGTCGCTTGCGGTGACTCCCACACTGCTACCCACGGCGCTTTCGGCGCTATCGCATTCGGTATCGGTACCAGCCAGGTTGCTGACGTTCTCGCAACCCAGACTCTCGCCATGAGCCCGCTGAAGACCCGCCGCATCAACTTCACCGGTAAGCTGAAGCCGGGTGTTACCGCTAAGGACGTTGCCCTCGCCTACATCGCCAAGCTTGGCGTGAACGGTGGCGTTGGCTACGCTTACGAATTTGCAGGCCCGGTTATCGAAGCTATGAGCATGGAAGGCCGTATGACCATCTGTAACATGGCTATCGAAGGTGGCGCACGCGTTGGCTACTGCAACCCCGACGAAAAGACTTTTGAATTCCTGAAGGGCAAGCCCTATGCTCCGAAGGCTGACAAGTGGGATGAAGCAGTTGCTTACTGGAAGTCCGTCGCAACCGACGCCGACGCTCAGTTCGACGACGAAATCGAAATCAACTGCGACAATCTCGAACCCATGGTTACCTGGGGTATCACTCCGGCTCAGGCCATCCAGCTCAACGACAACATGCCGAAGATCGACGAATTCGAAGGTTCCGAAAAGAAGGTCATCTCCGAAGCTTATGAATACATGGGCTGGGAAGAAGGTGGCAAGATGATTGGCACCCCGATTGATATCGCCTTCGTTGGCTCCTGCACCAACGGTCGTCTCTCCGACCTCCAGGCTGCCGCAGAAATCATCAAGGGCCACAAGGTTGCCGACACCGTCAAGATGTGGGTCGTTCCTGGTTCCATGAAGATCAAGGTGGAAGCAGAAGCTCTCGGTCTCGACAAGATCTTCAAGGAAGCTGGTGCAGAATGGCGCGAAGCCGGCTGCTCCCTCTGCCTTGCCATGAACCCGGATAAGCTGAAGGGCCGCCAGGTAAGTGCATCTTCCAGCAACCGTAACTTCAAGGGCCGTCAGGGTTCTCCCACCGGCCGTACCATTTTGATGAGCCCCGCCATGGTTGCAGCTGCTGCAATCGAAGGCAAGGTTACCGACGTCCGCAAGTACATCAAGTAATAGGAACAAGGAGATTTAAAAATGAATTCTATTGACATCGTTAAAGGTTCCGGCGTTCCTGTTCGCGGTAACGACATCGATACCGACCGTATCATTCCGGCTCGCTTCCTCAAGTGCGTGACTTTCGAAGGTCTCGGCGCAAACGCTTTCGCTGACGATATCGCCGGCCTCGAAGCCCAGGGCAAGGTTCATCCTTTCCGTGACCCGGCCTACAAGAACGGCACCATCCTGGTTTCCAACCAGAACTTCGGTTGCGGTTCCAGCCGTGAACACGCTCCGCAGGCTCTGAAGCGCTGGGGCATCAAGGCAATCATCGCTGAAAGCTATTCCGAAATCTTCTTCGGCAACTGCGTCGCCCTGGGCGTTCCCTGCTTCAAGGTGGACCACGCAACCGCCGACAAGATTCTCGCATGGATCGAAGCCAACCCCTCCAAGGAATTGGAAACCAGCACCGACGCTCGCACCCTCAAGCTGGGTGACGAAACCATCGCCCTCACTTTGGCTGACGGTCCCCGCGGTCAGTTCCTGGACGGTTCCTGGAACGCACGTTCCGCTCTCCAGGCTAATGCCGACAAGGTGCAGGAACTTGCAGCAAAGCTTCCCTACATGAACTTCCTGAAATAAGGAAGCATCTTGCCATTCCCCGACCACAATCGGGGATCTACCATTAAAAAGAAACCCGAGTCAAACGACCCGGGTTTTCTATTTCTTCAAATTCAGCCTAAATGATTTTTTTCTAGAAACCGGAATTATAGTTTACGCCAACGCTCAACACGCTGCGATAACCGATTTCAAGGCCAAGGCTGCCGCCGCCGACTTTAACACCTGCACCAAGGGTAAAGTTGGTAATATCGCCAATAAACGTGGTAGCACCACCATCAGCCGGCTTGTTGTCCCCTGAGTACATATTGTAGCTATACAAGCTCAAGATTATGCCAGAGCCAGCTTCGGCCCAGAACATGTCATTAAAGGCAAAGCGAAACTTCACCGGAACCACAATGGAGGCAACCGCGTTGTTTACCGTATATTCATACGAATACCAGTAATTGCTATAAGATACCTTACTCTGAGTGGCGGCAATGCTCAAGTCCGCACCAGAAACAATAGCCATATTATTCGTGAAGAAGTAGGCAAAGCCAAGGCCCAAGTTCAAAGAAGCATTTGCACCATGTTCAAGTTCAAGAACATTGCTGCCAAGACCGGCGTGGAAGCCTAGCTTTACGCCAATTGCATCTTCGTCAGAGTCTTCATCTTCATCGGAATGCTTTTTCTTGGACTTTTTCTTCTTAGATTTCTTTTTCTTGGACTTCTTCTTTTTCTTCTTCTTGGACTTCTTGGGAGTATCCTCGGAATCGTCTTCAGAAATTTCCTCGGCACTTTCTTCAGCAGAAGCTACTTCGGTAGCGGAAGATTCTCCTTCGGCAGTTTCGCTTTCAACCACTTCCTTGGATTCCTCGGCAGGTGCGGCCTCGGCTACGGCAGCTTCTTCAGCTGCAACTTCTTCGGCGGCAACCTCTTCTGCAGCCACTTCTTCAGCAGGAGCAGCTTCAGCGGAAGCCTCCGGACTTTCAACCACGGCTTCAGCAACCGGTTGTTCTTCTACTTGTTTCTTCGTCTTCTTTTTTGCCCAAACCGAGGAGCTTGCGCATAAGACACACAATAGGATACAGATGTACTTATTCATGATTAAAAATCCCTAGACAACAATTACTGATGTTCGTATTCTACAGCGTAGCCCCAGAAGGAGCACTTGTACTTGGGAGCACCGGTGAAGTAGAAGAAGTTCTTCTGACGGGAATACTGATTCACGTGAATGTCGACAATGTTGTCCACACGGATCTTTTCGCCCTGATCATTGGTGGTCACCTTGCCCACGAACTTCTTGAGGAACTTGATTTCGGAGCAACCGTAATGAGCAATGTCATATTCATAGCTGACCGGAGTCATCTTCTTCACCTTCATCGGTTCGGTAAGGACCGACTGATTCGGGAAAGCGTAATTCGGCTTGACGACAGTGCAACCGCTGAACAAGCAAGCGGCCAGCAACATCAATGCAATAATGGATTTCTTCATGTTTTTTCTCCCTTTGAAAAATTATTTAAGCCAGAAATACATATTAAAGCCAACATCAATAGCACTTGCAGTGTAGCAACCCTTAGCTTCACTGCAGGCTCTAAATCCAGGACCATAGCCAAGATTCAATCCAAAATTCAGGCTACCCTGCGTAAGGCCAGCACCGAGCATATAATGCTTTATACCAAAACCATGATCCTGGCCATCATTTCCGCTACTAATTCGGCTATAGCGTAAAATCGGCGATCCAGCATACCTTTCATAGTCAATTTCATAATAGTTTGTTTCGCCAGCCTGGCCTGACATCAGGATACCAGCTTGTGCCCAAATCTTTTTTGTAACCATGTATCGTACGTAAATAGGCATGCCGATACTTAAATTCACCACATACTGATTTTTCACAGGAACCCAAATATCTTGGCTTGAAGACCAGCCATAGCTATTAGGAACCTCGACATTCAACTCGTCCGAGTCTTTTCCGCCATAACCAAAAACATCCAGGTAAACACCGGTAAAGACTGCAATTTTATTTTTGAAAAAATAGCCAGCAACAAAACCAATATCAGCACGTCCTCCAAAAGGATACGTTCCACCGGTAATTGCAGAATAGTTCACCGAGAAATCAATTCCGTAATTAAAGCCACTCTGGGAGCGCTTTTCCTTTTCACGCTTTTCGTTTTTCTCGCTTTCCTCGATGGCGATTTTTTCTTCTTTGTCTGCAGCACCTTCGTCTTCCACAAAATCACTGCCGACCACTTCCATGTTGCCATATTCGTCCGCTGCTGCATTTTCGTTTTTCACTTCTTCAGCGGCATTCTCTTCCACCTGTTCTGCAGATTCTTCTTCGGCAGAATTCTCGGTCTCCTCGATTTCTTCGGATTCAACCTCTTCAACGACTTCGGCATCCTCTGCCCAGCCATAAGATACGGACATCAGTCCCATAACCAAATAGCACAAATACTTCTTCATACTTTGTAAAATTTAGTTAATGAAACATTGATGTCAAGAAAATAGGCCATTCTGGGCAAATTCACTAAATAAAGTGTTGCGTGCATCACATTACACGCACAAAAAAAACGCCAGGTTCCCCTGACGTTTCCTGAGATTTTCCACTTACGTTGTACAACGCAATTTCGATTAAATCGAGCTTTCGATGAATTCCTTACGGAAGGTTCCGTTGCCCAGCAGAATGTCGATGGGCAGCTTGTGGAACTCGTATTCGTAAGGCGGCTGCTTCCAGGCGAAATCCTTGGGATATTCGTTGAAGATGTACTGCAGAAGCTTAATGGCCATGTCGAAACTGCGGAACTTGTCACGATCCAGAACGTGAATCTGGGCACCACCGCAAATCTGGCCAGCACCCTTGTGGAACGTGGGCTGGAAATAGTTTTCGCGGAAGTAGACCCCCGGCAGTTTCAGGCCGTTCATGTACTTGCAAAGCTTCACGGCATCGATGAAGGGTGCGCCGAAAATTTCGAAGGGACGAGTGGTGCCGCGGCCTTCGCTCACGTTGGTAGCTTCGAACAGACACATACCCGGATAGACGATTGCGGTATCCAAGGTGGGCATGTTGGGGCTGGGCAAAATCCACGGAAGACCAGTCTGGTCGTACCACATCTTTTTGTCGTAACCTTCCATGTGCATCACGTAGAGTTCGCACTTGGGGAAGCATTCCGCCTTGAACTGTTCGGCCAGTTCGCCGATAGTCTTGGCGTGGCGGGTACGGATGCTGTGGAGGCCCACAAAGCTGGTGTAGTTCAGGTCCAGTACCGGACCTTCTTCATCTACGCAATTAATGGGGTTCGGGCGATCCACGACCACAACGGGAATACCCAGCTTTTCGCAAGCCTTCATGCACAGGTAAAGGGTCCAGATGAAGGTGTAGTAACGGGCACCCACATCCTGCAAATCTACCAGGAGAGCGTCCACATGGGAAAGCATTTCTGCAGTGGGTTCGCGATGTTCTCCATACAAACTATAAACGGGAATGCCAAGTTCAGGGTCGGTGTAGCCTTCCCATTCAATCATGTTGTCCTGGGTGTGGCCCTTGATACCATGCTGGGGGCCAAACAATGCAGACAACTTAAACAATTTGCCATCGTAGGACTTCAGGAGATCCAGAGTGTAGCTCAGGTCTGCACAGACAGAAGCCGGATGGAGGACTGCGCCGAGGCGCTTGCCACGGAGACTTACGGGGAAAGACTTTTCGAAATTTGATAAAGCTAGTGTAACCATGAGTGAGGTTCCAGGTTCGAGGCCCGAAAATTAAACATTTGTTTTTACGACAGAAAAATAGTTTAATTATCCCGGAAATTTTGTTTTTTACGTGTAAAATCCCTTTGGGTTGAGATTTGACACAAAAGTGACATTCAATTTTTTTATCTTTCGTGCAGTAATAAAAAATTAAAATAGGATAATTGAATTATGGCATATTTGAACAAAGTGATGCTCATTGGTAACCTCGGTAAGGATCCGGTCATCAGCGCAAGCCCCAACGGTCGCAAGCGCGTCACCTTCTCCTTGGCAACTTCCCGCCGCTACAAGGACAACAACGGCGAAATGAAGGAACAGACCGATTGGCACAACATCGTTGGCTGGGGCAAGACCGCCGACGTGTTCGAACAGCTGGGCATTCACAAGGGTATGTCCCTCTACGTCGAAGGCACCCTCACCAACCGTAGCTGGACCGACCAGAACGGTCAGAAGCGTTACAGCACCGACGTCAACATGGACACCTTCCAGCTCCTGACTCCCCGCAACCAGAATGGCGGCAGCTTCCAGGGCGGTGGTTTCAACCAGAGCTCCAACTTCAACCAGTCCAACGGCTACAGCCAGTCTAGCGCCCCGGCATACGATGCTCCCATGCCCGAGGGCGACGAAGACCTTCCGTTCTAACGAACTGCTCTAATCGATGAATCAACAAGTCGCAGATATTGCATTGATGCTGGTGCTGCCCCTCGGAATCACCTTTACGGCGATTCTCCAGTCGGCGGCGGCCTACACCCGCACCCAGAAGCTCATTGGCATTCTTCTTTCGATTGTCATTGTGGCCATGGATTGCGTCTTCTACTTCGCAAAGAACACCTACATCACCTACAACTGTGATGGCGGTTTGTTGCTCACCTTCGCAAGCCTGATCTTCCTCGGCATCATCTATGCAGTCCGCAGCGAAGACCGCGCTACCAAGACCGGCAACATCTTCCTTTCCGTGTTCATGCTGGCAGGCTTCCTCGGCATCGCCTACTGGGATCGCCCCACCTTCATCCCGGTGGCCGAGTACACTCCCTACGAACTTGCAATGCAGAACGCCCAGTACCAGGATTACATCAATTCCTTTGAAAACGGCGAAGGCGGCAAGATTCTGTACGACAAGAAGAAGAGCAAGTCTCCCAACCAGGTTAGCGGCAAGGACGACAACTCCCCCGAACGTCTCAAGGAATACACAGCTAGCGCAGAAACCGTTATCGGCCGCATGCGCGACATCATGACTTCCATCGACGAGTTCGAACCGTTGGCAGCAAACATTACCGAAGCTGATCGCGAAGTACGCAGCAGCCAGGCCTTGGCCATCAACAACAGCGCCACTGCCCTGAACAAGAAGGTGATGGGTCTCTATCATCCCCATAGCGCTGCAGAAGCCCATTCCGAACTTATCCAGGCCAGCGAAAACGTTCGCCTGGCAGCCTACTCCCTGTACAACTACACCCTTCAGGAAAATCCCGAAGACCAGTTGAAGCAGTACAAGCAGGCACGTAACCAGATCGCCCAGATGAACGCAGCATTGTCCCGTTTCTGGAACGACATCGAGAATTTAAAATCAAACAACCAACCTCAACAAAATGTTGAGAACGAAAACTAAGGATCAACAACTATGATTCGTAACGTGGCTATCATGGGTGCTACCGGCGCCGTAGGTCAGGAACTCCTCAAGATCCTCGAACAGCGCAACTTCCCTCTCCAGAACCTCAAGCTCCTCGCTTCTGAACGTAGCGTGGGCCGTGAATACACCTTCAAGGGCGAAAAGCTGAAGGTTGAACTCACTTGCGCAGACGCTTTCAAGGGCGTTGACCTGGTTCTCTCTTCCGCAGGCGCAGCAGTGTCTAAGGAATTCGCTCCCATCGCAGTTGAACACGGCGCAGTCGTCGTGGACAACACCAGCTATTTCCGTATGATGGACAACGTTCCGCTGGTCGTTCCCGAAGTGAACGCATGCGACATTCCGCTCCACAAGGCTGAAAACGGCGGTTGCGGCATCATCGCCAACCCGAACTGCACCACCATCATGATGGTCGTCGTTCTGAACCCGATTGAAAAGATTTCCCACATCAAGAAGATCCGCATCTCCTCTTACCAGAGCGCAAGTGGTGCAGGTGCAGTTGCTATGGAAGAACTCCAGCAGCAGTACAAGGATATCCTTGAAACCGGTTCTACCACTCACATCAGCAAGTTCCCCTTCCAGTTGGCTTACAACGTCATTCCGCAGATCGATAAGATGACTGAAAATGACTACACTAAGGAAGAAATGAAGATGTATAACGAAACCCGCAAGATCATGCACTCCGATGTTCGCACCAGTGCTACTTGCGTACGCGTTAGCTCCCTCCGTTCTCACTCCGAATCCGTCTGGTTCGAAACTGAAAAGCCGGTTTCCGTTGAAGAAATCCGCGCTGCTCTCAAGAACGCTCCGGGCGTTACCCTCAAGGACGATCCGCAGAACTACATCTACCCCATGCCGCTTGAAAGCGCTGGCAAGGACGATGTCTACGTTGGCCGTATCCGTAAGGACCTCGCCGACGATTGCGGCAACACCCTGTGGCTCACCGGCGACCAGATCCGTAAGGGCGCAGCTCTGAACGCTGTGCAGATTGCAGAGTTGCTGTAATATTTTTTCAATCTTATGAAACAGAAAATCCCAGGTTTAGCGCCTGGGATTTTTTGTTCGTTCTCACAGCGCGTGAGGGGACGAGTTTCACGAAACTTGAAACTTTAGTTTCTTAGTTGAGTTATCCTCTTTGGGGAAACGCCGTAATGCGACGGTTATGGATAAACTATGCCAGTTCCTCGGGATTCAGGCACTTCAGCTCATCAATGACGAACTTGCCGTCCTTGCGGATGAGAACATCATCGAACCAGATTTCGCCGCCACCGTATTCCGGACGCATGATGAGAACCAAGTCCCAGTGGATTGCGGAGACGTTTCCGTTGGGAGCGTCTTCGTAGCAGCGGCCCGGGGTAAAGTGAATGGAGCCCGCGATCTTTTCGTCGAAAAGAATGTCGCACATTGCGGAGTTCACATAGGGATTGAAACCGATGGCGAATTCGCCCACATAGCGGGCACCTTCATCCGTATTGAACAAGGCATTCAGAGCCTCGTTGGAGCCTGTTTCGCAGGAGGCATTCACGATAGCGCCGTCCTTGAATTCCAAGCGCACGTTACCGAACTGCTTGCCGTCGTAAAGGGACGGCGTATTGTACTGGATAACGCCATTGACGCTGTTGCGCACAGGAGCGGTATACACTTCCCCATCGGGAATATTCATATTGCCGCAGCAAGGCACGGCACCGATGCCCTTGATGCTGAAAGTCAGGTCGGTACCCTGGGAAACCAGGCGCACCTTGTCGGTACGGTTCATCAAGTTCACCAGATTCTGTGCAGCCTTTGCCATGCGGGGATAATCGGCAAGGCAAGCTTCGAAATAGAAGTCCTCGAAAGCCTCGGTGCTCATCTTGGCTGCCTGAGCCATGGACGGATTGGGCCAGCGAAGCACGCACCAACGAGTCTTATTCACGCGGTAGTCCAGGACAGCCTGGTTTGCGAGGCGGTGCATTCTCATCTGGGCACCCGGAACATCGCAGTTTTCCATAGCGTTTTCTGCAGCACGAATAGAAATGTAGCACTGCATCTTCTGCATTTCAGCCATAGCCAATTCTGCAGAAATCTTCATCTGTTCCTCGGAAGCAGACTTTATCTGTTCGCGACGGACACGGCCGCTGTAGTTATGGACGTAAGCGTTACCACCAGCCTTTGCAACTGCCTTCAGCAATTCCGTGGTCAGTTCATCGGGAGTGTCGGTGGTTTCAATCAAGATATTTTCGCCAGCCTTCAGAGCAATGGCATTGTTAATCAAGTTTTCAGCAAGCTTTGTAATACGAGGATCTTTCATAAGCAGGTTCCAGGTTCGAGGCTCGAGGTTCGAGCAAAGTATTGTTTACGCGTCAAATATAAAAAAGCCGACAGCAAAAAGCCGCCGGCAAAAAATTTATCAATCCATAAACCAAATAAAATCCAAAAACCCCATTACCCTAACTACGTCTTTTTTATTCAGAGAACGTGAACGGGATCGTTACGGTGGTATTACCGGATTTCACCTTACTGAACGTCCAACGAGACACAGCCTTCTTGACTTCGTTATCAAAATCAGCGTAGCCTGTGGTTGACGAAACGATGGCGATGGTAATCACTTCGCCGCCAGGAGAAATGGTAAACGACAAAGTCACCTTTCCCTGGAATCCCGGATTTTTCTTGAGATGAGAATTATAGATGTGACGCAAACCTGGCGTACGCTGACGAACAACCTTCATAATATCCGATGCAGAACGGGACGAATTTCCAGTACCCATATCAATTTCATTCGGCCTAGGAGGAGTCAACTTGCCGATAGCTTTCGTAGAGATAGCACCAGCACCATTCATCAAGCCAGCCAAACCATTAGCAATTCCACCACTTCCACCTGAGGCGATAGCCTCGTTGAAGCCGGCGTCAACCACGCCCCTACGGGAAGTAATGCTTGTCTTACCAGTTACCTGAAGGCCATTGGTATTCTTGATGACCTTGTCAATATCGTGAGCGAACTTTTTATCGTTCATGAGAGTGTAGACGGAATTCGCGGCATTGTTGGTTTGTGCGGTAAGCAGTTTCAACACGCCTCGAGATTCCGCAGCCTTCGGATTTCCTCGGCCCGACTGTTTAGCACCGCTGCCTGGGCGGCGACTCGGAACTGTCTGCTTCGGTTTCGGTTTTTCCTTGGGCTCGACCTTTTTTTCCTCCTTTTTTTCAATGATGTTCATGGTGGTCGTTATATCCATTTGAGGAGTTTTCTCAAAAATATCTTCATCAATAAGAACTTCATACGTGGTTGCCCAGAAGCACAGCAACAGTGCCACAAGGAGAGAGGCACTAGCCACAGCGCCCATCTTCTTGTCGGATTCCGGAAGCAGCATAGCTACGATCGGATCCATCTTTTCCTTTTTGTTTTCCCTTACGGGTTGTTTTGTGTTTTTCATGATTTTATCCATCCTCCCCTCTTGCGAGGGAAAAAGAGTTTGTTTGTAATCAGGGTAATAGGGAAGCAACAGCCCTTAAAGTCAAGAGCTTGTCCCAAGAGCTGTTTCTTTGGGTGCAACAATTAGAGAAGGGCTTTTGCAGAGGCAAATCCCAGCGCTAACTTATCGATGTTAGAGAGAAGACAACCAAGTTGATTCGTGTTGCTGTGTTTCAGACGCGATCAACTTTTGACCAAGATTTTTCATTCAGAATTTTGTTCTGTTACCGCTCCTTATTTCGGTACAAGAGCAATAATCTTCCTTGATCAACTTGAAACTACAAACAAAAATTTCATGAGGAACGTCGTGATCAGTAAACAAAACTTTATCAATAAAATTGTAAACTTGATTTTGAACAAAATAACACAACAAAACACGCGTGGTTACTGGGCTGGATAAAAAATTTTAGAACAACATTTTATTTCCAATGTTTACAAAAGCGACTTGAAATTTATCGCAACTTAATCTATTCCGATTTAGAGTAACATAGTGTTGTGATGCCGAGCAAAAAACGTGGCTTTTTCGCCCCCATTTTCGTATACGATGAACCAAAAAGTGGCTAGATATTTATATTTCTCGCATCATGAAGCTTTTATCTACCCCTCCCGATCTTAATAGAATTGCGCGCCCCAACTGGATTGAAATCAACCTCGACGCCCTTTGCAACAACATTCAATTTATCCGTAGCCAGATTCCCGCCAACACCAAGATTCTCTTGCCGGTGAAGGCCGACTCCTACGGACACGGCAGCCTGGCCTGCTCCTTTGCCGCAAAGTTCGGCGGTGCAGATTACCTTGGCGTGGCCCACATTAGCGAAGGTATGATCCTCCGCCAGTACGGCATGGACTTGCCTATCCTGGTGCTCGGCCCCTGCACTCCTGCAGACTTCGCCTACTTCGTTGAATTCCAGCTGACCGCAGCCATTACCGACATTCGTACCGCAATGGCATTCGACCAGTTCCTTCGCGAAAACGATTGCACTTGCAAGGCCCACTTGAAGATTGACTCCGGCATGAACCGTTACGGTTTCGACGCCGAAGACTTCAACAACATTCGCGCCGCACTCAGCTTGAAGAACCTGAAGTTCGAAGGCATGTTCACTCACTTGGCAACCGCCGACATGCCGGGCAACCCCAAGACAGAAATTCAGATCCAACGTTTCGCACGCCTGGTAGACGTTCTTGAAGCGGAAGGACTCCGTCCGGAAATCTGCCACTGCTCCAGTTCTGCAGGCACCCTCACCCATCCCGAAAGTCATTTCGACATGGTGCGTCCGGGCCTGGCCTTGTACGGCTACAACCCCATGGGCGCAACTCCAGCACCGTGGCCCATCAAGCCTGTCATGAAGATCAAGTCTACCATCCGTCATATTCACGACGTGAAGCCAGGCGAAACCGTTAGCTACGGCGGTTACTGGATGGCACAGCAACCTACCCGAATCGCAACCATTGCCATCGGTTACGGTGACGGCTATCTTCGTGGCGAATACAACAAGGGATTCGTCTTTATCCGCGGTCAGCTCTGCCCCATACTGGGACGCGTTTGCATGGACGCCACCATGGTGGACGTAAGCCACATTCCTGACGTTCAAGTTGGCGAAACCGTCGACGTAGTAAACGGCGAACTGGACTTCCGCATTTCCATGGAAAGCGTTGCGGACGACCACCATACCATTCCGTACGAACTTACAAGCCGCGTGGCTCGCCGTCTGTACCGCAAGTACTACTGGAAGAACCGCCTGGTCCGCTGGGACTACCTGCGTCAGGAATTCGGCGTGAAGGAATTCAAGGAATTCCCGTTGCGATGACCACTCGTATGGATTTTAAAGACGAAAAGTTCACAACAATCAGGCACCGCAACTTGTGGGGCCAATGGACTTTCGTGTTTGAAAAATCCAAATTATGCAGCCTGTGCTATTCCCCTGAAGAAAGTGGTGAAGTTCGCCCCAGCGCAGTACAGGCCTGCACCTACGCCGTCGCAGACATCGACGTCAGCTTGCCACCAACCGTCAGCCGCGCCTACCGCAAGGCCGTGCAGCAACTGAACGAATATCTGGCCGGCAAGCGAAAGTCATTTTCTATTCCGTACAAATTATACGGAACTGAATTTCAGATTAAGGTATGGGAGGCCCTAAAGGAAATCCCCTTCGGCGAAACACGTTCCTACAAGGAAGTCGCCGAGATGGTTGGAAGTCCTAAGGCTACCCGAGCCGTAGGTGGCGCGCTCCACGAGAATCCAATTCCTTTAATCCTCCCCTGCCATCGCGTCATTGGTAAGGCGGGAGCCCTCGTAGGCTTTGGGCTGGGGCTGGATATGAAAAGACGCCTTCTTGTGATAGAAGGCGCCATTCCTCAAGAAATGAATCTGGAATAGGAGATCCCGGGTCGGAGCCCGGGATGACATTCAATGTGCCCGGGATGACATTTAACAAGCCCGGGATGACATTTAGGATTAGTCCTTGTCGTCGAAGGCCTCGGCTTCTTCCGGTTCTTCAACGGTCCAGTCACGAATGTGCTGGGCAAGTTCCTTCTGACCATCCTTCTCAAGACTGTCAGCCAAGTCCGTCAATTCGTCGGCATCCATGGTGGTGAGGTCGTTTTCAAAACGGGTCACATAACCAGAAAGTTGTTCGTAACGCTTGAGGGCGGCCAGCAATTGCATGAATTCCAGGCTTGCGGTAGAACCACAGCGGAACTTTTCGTGTTCCTTGAGAACCTGGTCTGCTTCGCCTTCGGGCAATACAGAAACCAAGCGGCCCAGGTTAATAATCTTGGGGAAAGTTTCGTACAGCTGGCGAGCAATCTTCAAGCAATCAGACTTGCGACCTTCCTTATCGGCAATGGCAGCCTGCAAATCCATGAAGGCTTCTTCGTCTTCGCTGGCAGGATTCTTCACGTCGTTCATCCACTGCTTAGCCATGACCAAGTCGCCGGCCATAAAGTAGGCGTTGGCAATATCGATAATGGTGGCGTTGCTCTTGTCCGGATCCTTCAGCAGAGCGGCCTTGGCGTAGTTAGCGGAATCGTTAATGGAATCGGCCATGTCGCAAATGGCGTCCAGCACGTCTACGCGGTTTTCAAGAGCGAACTGATCTTCCTGGGCGATAAGTTCATTCAGCAACTTGGAGGAACGTTCGGCAGGCATCACTTCGCTCAAGCTGAGGAACACCACAGAACGGCCTTCCCCACCCACGTGACGCACAGCCAGGTCGTGAATCAAGTCAGCGACATAATCCTTGTCTTCGAAGTCCTTGGCAATTTCCACGAAGAAAGTACCTGCATCGTAGAACAGGTTGTCCCAGTATTCCTTCTCTTCGTCTTCAGCCTTGAATGCACAGAAATCTGCACGGAGAGTCCAAGCCAACAATTCCAGCTGAACCTTGGGATCCTTGCATTCTTCAATATCATCCAGACCCTTGCCGATGGTTTCGTAAAGATCATCAGGACGATTCAGAAGACGGCTCTCACCGCTTACGACCTGCATCAATGTTTCGCGAAGGCGATCTTCCTTACTGCGGTTGGCCTGAGCCAGCGCCGGGGACTTAAAAAACTTTTTCTTCTTTGCCATGTTTTAAAATGTAGAAAAATAAAGATCCTGGCCTATTTCTTCTTCAAGGATTTCTTGTAATCCTCGCAGCGCTTTTGCTGGCGGATTAGAATAGAATCAGCAACATTCCTTGGCATATCCGAGTATGGAGTTTTAGCAAACATTTCGTACTCCGGGTCTCCCATTTCAGGAATCAATCCAAAGGTTCCGTTAAATCTGCTTTTTCTCCCTTCAAAAGTATTCTCATAATCGACTGGATCTACAAACACAGAATCACACGGAGAGCCGTATTTAAGCCTGTACGTACCACTTATCCGCAGGTCATTATTAAAATCACGAACTACTCTCTGTACAAGGCGTCCCTTGTCATCCCAGGTATAAATCTCCTGAGAAAAAACATAACGTCCCAAAGAATCCTTTTTAGCATTTTGCCACTTCGCATCAGCTAAGCATTCATCCCTGAATAAGGCCTGAAGCGTATCACAGCCTTCCTCTATATAAACAATCCGACCATGTCTATATAAGTGCAAAATATAACTGAATCCGTTGATATACATGAAACTATACGTCATTTGATTCTTTTCATCAAAAAACGTTTCATTCAATTCATAGTAACTCTTTTCCCCATTCATTTCGTGAACTATTGAATCAATCATAAATTGATTATCATCCGACACATAAAGACAATATAGCCTATCTCCACCCATATCGCTACAATTCATCGTATAATTGCGTGTTAAGGAATCTTCTTGATTTATTGAGCTGGTTATTCTTCGCCAGACCTTTTTCTCGGAGGCTACATCATCGATAAATTTGTCATAAAATGAGCCAGCCATAGCCAGTTCTACTAAACAGAAAAACAAAAAAAGAACTAATCGCATTCAATACTTTTCCTATCTTCTTTTGAGGGTTCTGGGCTGGGATCAACTATAGAAGTCCCCCAGCAGGAGGTCGTCATGTAGGTGCCCGGGATATGGATGTTCTCCAGGAACAGCGACTCGTTATCCTCGCTGACATGGACAAGCACGTTGCAGTTCTTCGTGTCGTAATCAGACGTCAAGGCCACCCCTGCCCAGCAAAAGGCAAGGCCAAACAGAACGAACACAAGAGAATTTCTAACGGTGATTCCCATTTCCTTTCTTCAAGGATTTCTTGTAGTCTTCACAGCGCTTCTTTTGGCGTTCTAATAATTCTGGAGTCGCTTCAAATTCATACGGATTTTTCGCAAATTCTGCATACTCGGGATCATCCTTCTCTGGCATTTTGCCAAAAGAGCCATCATATTTTCCCTTTTCCGAAAGGGCATCCCAGTCAACAACGTAATCAACTGGTTCTACACGCACCGAATCACAAGGAGTTTTATAGAAAAAATCATACGTTCCATTTATTTTAGAATTAAGTGGTCCTGAAACAATTCTTTGCTTCAAGCGACCTTTTTCATCCCAGACAAACCTTTCACGAGTCATAACAAATTTTCCAAAGCGATCTTGTTCCAAATTCGTAAAATCATTTGATAAGAGACCAAAGCACAGGCTCTTTTCCGCTTCGTGTATTGTATCGCACAATTCATCATGTGTAAGAAGTTTTCCTGAGTCATATCTATACTCAGAATAAATATTTTCAGTACGTAATCCGCTAAAGACAAGTTCTTGATTTACGTCATAAATATCCTCAAACACTTCATAGTGATTATCGTTACGAACAAAAGAATCGACTCTTGAGATACTTCCTTTAGAAATCAAGAAACATTTCTTTATGGAATCTAGACGCTCGCCTTCGCCCCTTACAAACCAACCGCCACAGTAAATTTCAAGGTCAAGTTTAATGGAATCCTCATAAACAAGGCTTCGAGTCCCTTCGAATTTAAAATTTGATTCTATTAAATTTTGCTTTCGGCTCTCATAAGACTGAACGTCAGCACCATATGAGTACAAAAAGCATGCAGCCAACAAGCAAAGAATTATTCTAGACATTTTACAGGGTTCCTTGGACGAGGTGTTGGCCGAGGACTCACTGGATAACGTTTTCCGTCCCCCAAATGACCTTTATCAATTATTTCAAAGTTTTTATACCCTTTTGATATATCTTTCAAACTTTTAATTCCTTTAAGCACACAACTTTCGTAGCTACGCATAGGATCATTTGTTTTGTAGTTTTCTTCTGTTATGAAAAAATCATCTGCTAATTTTTTCACATAGAAATTATAGTTCGTAAAATGACCTTTTTCATGTTCATAAGTTAATCTCATATCTTCTTCCCTCCAACATTTTTCTTTCCAATTTTTTTCTGTAACATCATACATCCAATTTGACGAATATACTTTCGCATGAGAGTTAGCATCAAAATCTATTTTATAAGTTTGAATAAAAATGCCATCACCAAAGCACACACAGTCAAAGCTAATTGTCGCAAGATTCATCACAAGCCTACCAAACGTATAATCCTGAATGCCCCTCTCTTTGTCTCGCTCTCCAGGATAATACTGAAGTCCTCCTGACGAATTATAAAAATCCTTAGAGGGCTCATTAGGTCGACTACAAAAAGCCGGAAAAGCAACATCACCTGTTTCTAATTCTTTGCAACGTATTTCTTTCTCTGTTCTTTCTTTTTTTAACAGCACAGATTTATTCTCTTCATATTCATAATTTTCAAGCTCTTCAAAAAGTGTATCTCCCGTAACCGAAATCGAGAAACTTGTTTTTAGATTATCAAATTCATCATATAAATCAACAAATTCTTGTCCATCAGGCATTTTTAATCGAACAAATTTTTTCTCGTCATTTATCTCTAACACGCTATACGTACCATCAAGATAAATTGATGAGTCAACAACAACGTCTCTTTCGTTAGTCCTTTTTAAGTAGAATGTAAACTCATCGCCATTAAAATCAAAATCTTTCTTTTTCCACACGTCTAATTCTTCAGCAACCTCAACGGTTTTCTTGATCTTGGTTTCCTTGCCCATGAAATACCTGATCTTGGACTTTACCTTCTTGTAGGCGCGGCCGAGGGCGTCAAACAAGCCAGATTTTGCAGGTTGGGTATCTCCATACGACAAAATTCTTGAGGAATACTTTTCCTTGCCGACATAGATCCAGCCGTCTTCCAGGTCATTACTCCGCTCTTTCATCAAACTGGGATCACGGCACTGCCCGTCCTCTTCGCTTGAACTACTCTGCAAATCGTCTCCAGTATTTTCATCTCCAGCACTGCTGCTGGAACCATTCTCTTCGCAGTCGCCGACGATACAGCCGAAATGGTCTAGTTTGAAGTTTGGCAACAGCTGACGGGACCAGCACTCATCCTCCCTGCTTGTGAGCATTGCATCCGCCACATCATCATCAATGTAGCAGTTGACGGTTTCCTGCTCTTCGCTGGAACTGGAACTTTCTTCGCTGGACGACGATGTTTCTTCAGACGAGGAACTCTCTTCGGATGACGAACTTGATTCCGCAGAAGAAGATGAACCGGGAACACTGCAGAAATTACCATTCTCCCTGCCACCGGCATCGATATCGCTGCAGCCGGGGAAAGCCTTGACCTCGGACGTTTTCACGCCAATCCTGGTCGAGTCCATGGGACCGGGATTTGTGCAAGTACCCATGTTCCTGTTGGGTTCCTTTTTACGGTTCTCGCAGCAGCGTTCAGTCTTCCAGTCGTTTATGTAGTCTTCGTACCACTTGGAACCGCATATATCGCAGGATGCGGACACGCAATACTCCGTCGCACCGCCCTCGCGTTTAACGGGAAAGACTCCGCCCTCGAACGCGCCACCCTTCTCGCCGCACTTGAGCTCTTCACGTGCCAGCAAAACCTGCTTGGCCATCCGCTCGCTCTTGGCGCAGTACAGCGGGACTGACGAGGAATCCTCGCAGTCTACACTGACGGCAACATCGTACACATAGCTCCACGGCTGGTAGAAAAAGCCGCTCATGTTACCGGTTCTGAGACCGAAGTTACGGAAATAGCAAATCTGGCCAGACTTGTTGGTAAACGTCTTGGTCCCGATGTTCTTCATCTCGTTTTTGTAGTAGCTGGAAGTGTCCAGCACATGACAGTACGTCGCAGAAGTCCCCCAGCAGGAGGTCGTCATGTAGGTGCCCGGGATATGGATGTTCTCCAGGAACAGCGACTCGTTATCCTCGCTGACATGGACAAGCACGTTGCAGTTCTTCGTGTCGTAATCAGACGTCAAGGCCACCCCTGCCCAGCAAAAGGCAAGGCCAAACAGAACGAACACAAGAGAATTTCTAACGAGTCTTACCATTTCCATTCTTCAAGGACTTCTTGTAGTCCTCGCAACGTTTCTTTTGACGTTCAAGCAATTCTGGAGGGGCATCGAATTCATAAGGATTCTCTGCAAAATCTTTATATTCAGGATCCTCTATTTCAGGAATTTTCCCAAATGAACCATCATACACACCCGTTTTTTCAAAAAAATTTATTGGATAATCAACAGGCGTAACATGAATAGTATCACAAGGCGTTCCATACGTGTATATATATGATGAGTTTAATTTTAGAACATCATTCGAATACCACAAAACACGTTTTTTTAAACGTCCAAAACTATTCCACTCATATTTTTCCCGACTAAAAACATAACGTCCATTTGAGTCAACGCTCGCTTTTTCCGCCAAAGCTTTCATTCTACAATCATCTTTAAAAAAAGATTGTAAAGTATCACACCCTGTTTCAACATAAACAAGTCTTCCTCGATTATATATCATACGATTATAACGGAAGCCATGGATATACATGGAAACGTATATCAAAAAGCCTTCATCATCATATATTCTTTCAAACAAATCATAATATTCATCACTCCGTCCATCTTTATCACCCTTTACCAAACCCTTATATTTGGGATTTCTATAGATAATAGAATCAATATGTGACAGACCATTTTCCGAAGTAAATCTACACCTTTTCTGTTCATTCCCCCAATCAGAACAGGACTCGTTAAAAATTCGTACAATAGAATCAGCATACACTTTAGTCCGTACACCATCTGAATAACATTCACATGGGATAATGACAAGCAATAGCGCAATGACATAAAATTTTATTTGCATTTTACAGTTTTTCGTCCTACTTGATTTGATGGTTCCGCAGTAGCATGTATTACTATTTCACCCCCGTCATACATGTCTTCACCTTCGTGTTCAAAATCCAGAGCCAACCAACGATAAAAGTTGATCTGAAAACTCTTTCGAAAATAAGGCTCATGTATTTTGCAATCTTCAAGCGATGGGAAAAGTAAGTTCTTCGTGACTTCATACAATTCTTTTCTAGAAAAATATTTTACAGCACTTATGCCGTTCTTAACATGAACGACTTCATGCCGATATGTTTTTTTCATTTCTCCCCTTTCCCAACAAGACTCAACCCAATCGTTCGACTGTTCCATCAAAGTCCAATTGGAAAAATAAACATAGATCTCATAATCAAGTTTTATTTCCGGGTAAACGATTTCATAATCATCACAACCTACTTTTTTCATACAAGCAAAGCCCCGTCTTTTTTTATAATCAAAGCCTTCCCCACCCATAGAAATCATCATTTGAGACGCTCCAAACGTCATAGATCCATTGTGTCCTGGGAAGAAATTTGTCTCAGCATATTTTGTATCCTCTAAAGGATATTGCAAACATTCTGCTTCATAAGCATCTTCACTTTCAAAAGGGCATAAATCGCTTTTGGCATGATAACGAGGAGTAACAGGATTTACGCTTTTTAATAAAACAGACGATAAAGAGGAGAAGTTTTCCCAACTGTTCATTAGCAGATTAAGATTGAGAAAAGCCGTATCCCCGCTCACTCTCAAAAAAATTGATTTTAAAGATCCTTTGTCATCATATATGAAATTCTTTGGAAAACCAATGAAGAAAAAATCCTTTATCAAATCATCCTCATCATATAGTAAAGTGGACTCAAAACCCGAAGAATCTATTATTGAAGCAAAAGAATCTTTTAAACTTATCTTTCGCAAAGAATACTTTCCGTTTGCATATACAAGAGAATCGATTTTATCTGTCCCCTCAGAATTTTCCTTTTTGTATCGAACAACTTCCTTTCCATCAATTTCCTCGACTTTTTTCCACACGTCAAGTTCCTCGGCGACTTCAACGGTCTTCTTGGCTTTGGTTTCCTTGCCCATGAAATACCTGATCTTGGATTTTACCTTTTTGTAGGCGCGGCCTAGGGCGTCAAACAAGCCAGATTTTGCAGGATGGGTATCTCCATACGACAAAATTCTTGAGGAATACTTTTCCTTGCCGACATAGATCCAGCCGTCTTCCAGGTCATTACTCCGCTCTTTCATCAAACTGGGATCACGGCACTGCCCGTCCTCTTCGCTTGAACTACTCTGCAAATCGTCTCCAGTATTTTCATCTCCAGCACTGCTGCTGGAACCATTCTCTTCGCAGTCGCCGACGATACAGCCGAAATGGTCTAGTTTGAAGTTTGGCAACAGCTGACGGGACCAGCACTCATCCTCCCTGCTTGTGAGCATTGCATCCGCCACATCATCATCAATGTAGCAGTTGACGGTTTCCTGCTCTTCGCTGGAACTGGAACTTTCTTCGCTGGACGACGATGTTTCTTCAGACGAGGAACTCTCTTCGGATGACGAACTTGATTCCGCAGAAGAAGATGAACCGGGAACACTGCAGAAATTACCATTCTCCCTGCCACCGGCATCGATATCGCTGCAGCCGGGGAAAGCCTTGACCTCGGACGTTTTCACGCCAATCCTGGTCGAGTCCATGGGACCGGGATTTGTGCAAGTACCCATGTTCCTGTTGGGTTCCTTTTTACGGTTCTCGCAGCAGCGTTCAGTCTTCCAGTCGTTTATGTAGTCTTCGTACCACTTGGAACCGCATATATCGCAGGATGCGGACACGCAATACTCCGTCGCACCGCCCTCGCGTTTAACGGGAAAGACTCCGCCCTCGAACGCGCCACCCTTCTCGCCGCACTTGAGCTCTTCACGTGCCAGCAAAACCTGCTTGGCCATCCGCTCGCTCTTGGCGCAGTACAGCGGGACTGACGAGGAATCCTCGCAGTCTACACTGACGGCAACATCGTACACATAGCTCCACGGCTGGTAGAAAAAGCCGCTCATGTTACCGGTTCTGAGACCGAAGTTACGGAAATAGCAAATCTGGCCAGACTTGTTGGTAAACGTCTTGGTCCCGATGTTCTTCATCTCGTTTTTGTAGTAGCTGGAAGTGTCCAGCACATGACAGTACGTCGCAGAAGTCCCCCAGCAGGAGGTCGTCATGTAGGTGCCCGGGATATGGATGTTCTCCAGGAACAGCGACTCGTTATCCTCGCTGACATGGACAAGCACGTTGCAGTTCTTCGTGTCGTAATCAGACGTCAAGGCCACCCCAGCCCAGCAAAAGGCAAGGCCGAACAGAACGAGCACAAGAGAATTTCTAACGAGTCTTTCCATTTTTTCAAGAAAGTCCACATTATCAATCTAAGCCATGGAATGAAGAGCCCCAGTCGCCGCCACCGTAATCTAAATTCAAAAAGGCGGTATCACCACGAACTTCCCGATATTCAACTTTTAACGACCCATCATTTTCATAAAGATTTGTTTCACCGATACAAAACACATCAACGATTGTCGAATTTTTAAAAATGGTATACCATACAACACCTGTCCGGTATTTTTCTCTAATTATATTTTGTATTTCGTTATGTTCTTTAACATAACTTGAACCATCAGAATATACAACAGAATCTATCATAACAGATTTGTCGTCATTTATCTTAAAGAACGATTTTTTCTCTTCACCGCAATCAGCCCCAGACAGACATTCGTTTATTTTTACTGTTAATACAACGACCCTGCCGTTTACAGCTATTTTTTCCGTTCCAACAACGGCCCATTTACCCTGCGCTGCAACAAATGAAACGATAAGGATAAACAATATAGACTTTATTAATCGCATAACACCGGAATCCTTTTACTATCTGATGCTTTGGGGCTTTCTGGATTTTTATGCATGACTTCACGTTTCCACCAGCTACGATAATTCTTCATAACCTTATCCATCTGTATATCCCCCTCTCTAATACATGCACCCCAGTCACTCATATTATTTGTAATTTGTTCATTTCGCTCCGTCAGCATGTATTTATTAATTATCCTATCAACGTATTTTCTTGCATTTAAAATATGAGCAGCTTCATGATCATACGTTTTCTGCATATCTTGCAAACTCCAGCACTGTTCTATCCATTCCTTATTATTTTCATCATAGAACCAATTAGACCTAAACACATTGATTGTTTCATTTGACAGAAAATTTTCAACAACGTGATTATACAACTTCCCGCATTTTACGCACCGAAACGAGTCAGAAGAATCCGCATGGGATGTACCAAACGTTGGTTTTCCATTCAATCCCGGAACATATTTTTTATCCGCATTTTTATTAGTCTTTACATAATATTCAACAGACTCTTTTCTAAATCGAGGACAAGACGCCTTTGGTAAACCAGACTGTTCAACAAGATTTGGACAGGTTTTATCATACGAATTTTTCTTTAAACCAACAGCTTTTTCGGACGTTTGATAATCAACAATACTTACATCAAAAATTTCATCATATGCTAAATTCAAAAAAGCGGTATCCCCATGAATTTTAGAGAAAAAAAGAACCAACTCTCCGTTTTCGTCATAAATATCTTTCTCCTTTAAACCAACACAGAAGCTATTTATCAAAACATTATTTTCATCATAAACATCGTAGAATTCTTCTCCATTCTCGCTCCTATAACGGACATAATTTAACACAAGATTTATTTCATTAACACTGAATTGATCATTATCTAATAATGTTGAATCAATATCAATGTTTCCATCTTCCGTAAATTTCCTAAAAGAAACAACTTCCTTTCCATCAACCTCTTCAACCTTCTTCCATACATCCAATTCCTCGGCAACTTCAACGGTCTTCTTGGCCTTGGTTTCCTTACCTATGAAATACCTGATCTTGGACTTTACCTTCTTGTAGGCGCGGCCGAGGGCGTCAA
>JAKSIB010000045.1 GCA_024399065.1 Fibrobacter sp.
CAAGGGCCATGTAAGGATCGGTGCCCCAGCAGTTGTATTCGTTGGCGCCATCCAGGTCAGTGTAGCTGATGGTAGCGTTATCCACGAATTCCATATCCATGCCGTCGGAAATCCACTTATAGCTGATATGGTCCGCCCAGAAGTTCTTAATGTGGTGATCCTTGTCGCCACTAGTTTCCAAACCATCGCCGGCCTCGATTAGGTGCGGGTTTACATCGTATATAGCGAGATTACGGTAAATGTTGTTGTGGCCGCCTTCGTTCCAGCGATTATTGAGAGATGCGCCACGGAGGTTTGCACCACGGCCCATACCGACCAGGCTCTTGTTGCCCTTGATGGTAATCCAGTCACTCCAGGACTGGAGATTGGCGCTTTCAGAAACAGGAACGGAACCATCATTCAAAGAAGCGCAGGAATTGGCTTCAAAAGCAATTCTGTAGAAAACATTTTCCTTACCAGTGACAGCGTTCTTTTCGCCGCACTTCTTGGTACACCAGGTGCGGCCCTGCCCGGTGGCTTCGGTAACCGCATTACGGAACTGACGGAAATCGTAAGTTCCTTCGGGAACCAGGATAGTCACGGCCTCATTAGACTGCAGATGCTTACGGATAGAAGCAGAATCAGTGGCAATGACAATATTACCCTTGTCGCCGCCGGTAGTCACAGAGCCAAAGCCTTCAGCCTTGACATTGAATGTGAAAAGCAAAATCGCAGTTTCGTCAGCCTCGTCTGCAGTCCAAATCCACTTAGCCTGGGTATTGGGGGCAAAGCCAACCAAATCGCCGCCGCTAGGCATCTTGGTATTTGCGTAAGACAGGGTAGTTGCACCACCCCACTGGCTTAAATCGCGGCCCTTGTTCTTCCAAGAGGTGCTGCCAACGCTAGGTTTTGATTTCCAATCACTGCCACTGTAATAAGAACGATCCAGTTCGTCAATTTGCACCATGACGCCAGGGGCACCCATTCCGTTGACTCCAACAACGGAAATAGCGTTTTCGCCAGGCAAGAATGTCATTGGAACGAATCGTACGCGGCCGGCTTGATTGTCTTCGGCCAAAAGCGCACCATTATGGTACAGTCTATAACCGCCATCGGCTACGATCCAAATCCCTGGACCGTAGCCGGCGTTATAGGTAGCCCCGATGAGCTGGGAACCTATCTTATCTCCTCCCCCTACATTCACACTCGTTGGAAGTGATACCACTTCAGAAGGAGACAAAGAAGCGTTGGACAGTCCTACGGCAAAAGCCATTGTCACACCTGCAATGAACTTGCCCAACGAGGTTTTTCCCATTACACCATATCCCATGTTTTACCCTATTCCCAGACAACGGGGCTTTCAATCCATTATCCCTTATGGATTGCTTAAAATCTAGGTTAAGAACGTGATATTTGCCACAAATTTTATGCCCGACCCCGTTTTATCGTTGTTCGCAGACAACGCTATCCAACACAAAAACAACTCTTTTTTTATACCTTTTTTTACATTTAGGGCATGGCTGAACAGAGAAAACAGAAAAAAGTCTTCGAATACATGGATTACCGTGCATTCTTGAAGGACTATTATAACCAGAAAAAGGAGGCCAATTCTGCCTTCTCTCTGCGTGTTTTCTCCGATAAGATCGGTTTCAAGGCAAAGGATTTCATTAGCCGCGTCATGAACGGCGAAAAGAACCTTTCCACCCAGAGCATTCCGAAAGTCGCTTCTGGCCTTCGCCTGGGCAAGCACGAAACCGAATTTTTCATCAGCCTCGTTGAATTTAACCAAGCCGAGACAACGGAAGAACGTGACGAAGCCTTCAACAAGATGCAGGCCGTTCTCAAGGTTGTCCGCTTTGCCGAAAAGCAGCATCTGCTGGGCCACGCCCAGTACATGGTCTACTCTCACCCCCGCCACCTGTTCATCAGAAGCCTTATCGGCATGTTCGGCTTCAACGGGGACTACGCCACCTTGGCAAAGCAAGTCCACCCCAGCATCACTGTCGATGAAGCCAAGCAGTCTGTAAAGCTCTTGGAAGAATGCCAGTTGATCAAGAAGGGCGAAGACGGCAATTACGTTTTAAGTGAAAATGCAATCACCACCGGTGATCGCACTTCCAAGCTGGCCCTCCGCGGATACCATCAGAAGTGCCTGAAGATGGGCGCCGACTCCATCGACCGCGACCCGCCCAGCAAACGTCATATCTCGGGCCTCACCCTGGGCATCAGCCAGGAAGGCTATGACCGCATCGTGGAACGAATCAATGCATTCCGCAAGGAAATCGCCCTCATTGCCGAAGAAGACGAAGGCAGCGACAAGGTTTTCCAGATGGAATTCGCCATGTTCCAGGTGGGCGGAAAAAACGACAAAAGCACCTAGCAGCTTCACCAAGAGTTTCCATAAAACGCATCAAAAAAGGCCCGCTCTCCACAGCGGGCCTTTTTCATTTCTTGGCATCGAATTAAATTAGATCTCAGCCGAAGGATCGTCACACTTCTTGAGTTTATCTTCCAATTCCTTAGCAGCCTCTTCATGAGCCTTCTCGGAACGGATTTTGTTATCAAGTATCTTGGCTTCGTATTCAGGACTCATGATTACAGAGCCATCGCTGCAGTTGGCCACCCACTTGTCGTATTCATAAGGCATAGGGGTTCCGTACATGCAAGCCATGTCATCAAGTTCCAGTTCCATTTTTTCAAGGCACCTGATTTTCTCTGCCGAGAATAACTTGGCCTCATCGCTTTTCAGCATGTTCTGAATTTTCAACAACATGTCGGATTCAGCCTTGCTCTGCCCTTGCTGTTCCGGAGTAGTCCAAGACTCAACGTAAGCACCTACGCTTTGGATACCGTTATGAGCATCACAAACACCCATGGCAGACAAGGCTGCCCCCAGGGAATCATTAGAAGTAAAAGGGTTTTCCTCTGAAGAGGAAGACGTTTCTTCAGAAGATGAACTGAAAGCCGGTTCGATGCCATATACGGTTGCGCTCATAGGAGGAATTCGTTCGTCACTGGAGCTGGACCTCACCTCGGAACTAGACGAGCTTGCGGCCGACGAACCGGGCTCACTCGAAGAACCCGGCTCTACGGAGGAACTAGTATCTGGGGTCACCACCGGAGATACCGAATTGTCGTTACAGCCGACCCAACAGAAGGACGCTGCGGCAAAGAATATCCTTGCCACTAATTTTTGAATCTTCATTTTTTCTCCTTTAGGCCAAAAATCTACTTTGCCTGTTTTGCAGCCTCACGTTCCATATCCATAGCATGCTGCAGGCGTTTTACGTGGCAGTACATCAATTCGCCGCTCTTTTCATCACGGAGATGAAGGCTGGAACCTTCACAATAACGCCAGTACTTGCACTTCTTGCAGTCGCCAGTACGAGTCCAGCTGCGGTCACGCATAATCTGGTAACGGTTCTGCCATACATCCCAAAGGTCATCCTTGTAGATGTTGCCCTGGATGTAGTCGCCACGAAGGCTTGGGCAGGCGGAAATATCACCGTTGGCAAGAACGGAGCTGACGTTTACGCCGGCACGGCAGAAGAAGGGATAATTGCGCGCTTCCTTTTCATAACTGCCCAGGAACCCTTCGCAACCATAGTTGACATTGATTCTGCCTTGCATCTTGGTTTCGCGGATAAAGTCAAAGACCTGCTTGAACTCGTTATCCGGCAACTTGAAAATGGGATTGTTGGCGGCGCGACCCTTGGGGAACACCGTTGCAATACGCCAACGCTTTACGCCAATGGCCGTAAGCAACTCGCGAATTTCAGGAAGTTCCGGAAGGTTTTCGCGGTTCACGCAAGTCATCACATCGAAGGTAAGGCCCGGAGTGTTTGCGGCCATCTTGATGGCGCGAAGGGCGTTGTCAAAACTGAATTCAGAACCGCGGAAATGATTATGGCTGTCGTGAAGACCGTCCAAACTGATCGTCAAGCTACGGAGGCCGGCACCAAGCAAGGCCTTGTACTTTTCAGGAGACATGGCAAGAGCATTGGAAACCATGCCCCAGGGATAGCCACGCTTCTTGATTTCCATACCGCATTCCACCAGGTCGGGGCGCATCAGCGGTTCACCGCCGGTAATCACCACCATAAAGTGCTTCGGGTCGATATGAGGAGCCAGGGAATCCAGCACCTTCATAAAATCTTCGCGGGGCATATCGGGAATAGCGTCCTTCATGCAGTCGCTACCGCAGTGAAGGCAGTGCAAATTGCAGCGCAAAGTACATTCCCAGAAGAAATAAGTCAGCGGGTGGGTTGCCACTTCGTTATGACGGTAATGACGATAAAATTCAAGAGCGAGACGCTTTTTAAGATTCAAATGCAAAATAAAATCTCCTAACTAGGTTCCAACACCACACGAGAATATATAATTATTTTTCCTCAGTGGCGGTTTCGTCACTTTCAACGCTACAAGTTTCGTCAAAAGCACAGGGAGGGCCATAGAGCGCCGGCTGTTCAACAATCGTCGAATCCACAATCAAAGGATCGTTAGGATCAAAAACTACTCCATAATCCGGCATTATTTCACAACCGTTACCATCACAGCCGCAAGGACCGCAGCCGTACTCAGGCATGGCATTTGTGGCTGCCTCATTTTCGCAGCCAGCCCACATAGTGGCAAACAGAGCCAGCAATATCTTTTTCCAGTGATTACGAATAGCCATAATTTAACCTCCTACGCCAAGTTAATCAAAATTACTTTTTCTCTTCTTTACCTAAATCGCACGACCCATCAAAATAACAGGGCGGACCATACACAGCAACAGGAACCTCATACTCCTCAGGTTGTTCAACGACTGTGCCCGCAGCAGGTTCCCCAACAACGACAGAATCCACGACAACGGAGTCCTGAGGCAACGGATCAGTAGAAGGCTCTTCGCACGCTTCGCAACCACAAGGCGGACAACCATATAGATCTCCGCCCCCGATATCAACCTCGGTTTCGGTACAACCCGACCAAAAAATGGCAAAAACAGCCAATAATATTTTTTTCCAATGTTTTCTAAAAAGCATAACCACTCCTAATTTGAACCTAAATTAAAAAATATTCCCCCACGCCTTAAAAAGTTTTCACAAAACAATGAGGCGAACTTTTTTCATCTCAAAATTTAATCCATTTTTTCAAGACAAATAGAATAGAATCCAAGTTTTTTTTGCAATTATTTCGACACATTCTAAAGAATACGTTATATATGAAACAATTTGTTCTTTATAGATAAAAAAGGCGATGCCACATTAGCACCGCCTTTAAATATTTATTCAAATCCTAGGTCATTTTACCGTTATGCGGTTCTGCTTCAGGAGTTTACCATTTTCAGTAACACGAACAACAAGAACCTTGCCGGCAAAGGATTTCAAGTCTACGTTATAATTTTCTGCATAGAAACTCTCCGTAAAGACCTTATTGCCCAACATATCAAAGATGGCAACATTCTTGCGTTCATTTCCTTGTGCAAAAATCTGAAGACGAGAATGATCTAATCCAATATTCACCCTAGCATTTACCACTGATGACGAAACATTCATTAAAACCGGTTCGTAGGAGGGAGACGCCACCGAGCGCACGACAGTCAATTTGAAAGTAACCTTCTCGCCATTGATGGTCAAGTTTTCAACATAGGTGCCCACGGGAGCCCAGGACTGGATTACATCATCAATTCGAACAGTTCCATTAGAAACATCTGACGGAATCTGCGTAAAGTTGATATTCCAGGAGTGGCGAGTATAAGATGTAACGCCTGTAATTGTCACCGGTTCAACCCTGCCGCCAACTTCCACGACCTGCTCCATGCTACCGGCAATGGTATAGGTTGTTGCGACACTGCTGGAACTTGCAACAGAGCTGGAAGATGCCACAGAACTGCTGCTGGGCACAACGCTGGAGCTGGATGCCACGACGCTGCTGGAGCTGGATTTTGCGGAGCTGCTGGAGTTGGAAGCGGCCTTGCCAACCTTCAGGGTAATGACAACCGTTTCGCCATTGACAATCAGAGTTTCTTCATAGGTACCGTCGGCAAGATAGCCAGGAACATTTCCTGTAATCTTTGCATCACCATACGCAAGCCAATCAGGAATGCTCAGGAAGTACAAGTTCCATGTTTTGCGGGTATAAGAGGTTATGCCCTCAATGGAGATCAGCTCGATGCGGGAATTCTGCGCAACAGCCTGAGTCAAGGAGCCTGCAATCTTGTAATTCGATGTAGAACTACTTGAAGCTTCAGAACTGGAGCTGGGCACTTCAACGCTGGAGCTAGATTCTACAACGCTACTAGAGGATTCCACGGAACTGCTGGAGATTTCTTCAACAATGCTACTGGAACTTGCAACAGAGCTGGAAGATGCCACAGAACTGCTGCTGGGCACAACGCTGGAGCTGGATGCCACGACGCTGCTGGAGCTGGATTTTGCGGAGCTGCTGGAGTTGGAAGCGGCCTTGCCAACCTTCAGGGTAATGACAACCGTTTCGCCATTGACAATCAGAGTTTCTTCATAGGTACCGTCGGCAAGATAGCCAGGAACATTTCCTGTAATCTTTGCATCACCATACGCAAGCCAATCAGGAATGCTCAGGAAGTACAAGTTCCATGTTTTGCGGGTATAAGAGGTTATGCCCTCAATGGAGATCAGCTCGATGCGGGAATTCTGCGCAACAGCCTGAGTCAAGGAGCCTGCAATCTTGTAATTCGATGTAGAACTACTTGAAGCTTCAGAACTGGAGCTGGGCACTTCAACGCTGGAGCTAGATTCTACAACGCTACTAGAGGATTCCACGGAACTGCTGGAGATTTCTTCAACAATGCTGCTGGAACTTGCAACAGAGCTGGAAGATTTCACAGAGGAACTTGAAGATTCCGCATAGCTGCTGCTGGATACATCACCGGAACAAGTGGATACGTCACAGCTGCTGGAACTGATTGCAATAGAAGAGGAAGACTGTTCAGGAACATCACAAGTAGTCACATTCACGCCATCCTTGGTGGTGAAGCAAACCTTGTCGTTTTCCTCCATGATACCATACAAGCTCACGCCAAGATCTGTACCATTCCAAGACTTGAAAGGACCATAGGTAGTCACATTCTGAGAACCAGGGAAGGGATCGTCCTTCAAGTGACGCGTGTAGAAGCCATCGTAATAATCCGTCACCTTCAAATCACCAGCTTCAACCACATCAATACGTTGATGGTAGGATTTATCATTTAATGTAATTGTCGACCAACTATAACTATCATAATCAATGTGCCAAATCAACAAACCATGACCAGGCAATTCTGCATCCCACTTGTTACTCTTCTGACGGTTTTCAAGAATATACCATTCATTGGAATTATTCGGGACAGGGATCTTATAGGCCTTATTGGATGTCGGAAGAGAAGCAAGAGAAGTGACATCAATTGTCAAATCCAAAGCGTCATAGTCCAACCACCCCATGAAATTTCTTTCAAAGGCGCTGTAACCAGCGGGAACTTTCTCGTTACCATTGTACATCCCCGTTGCCATCACATCCCAACTGTGCGCACCCGGAGCATTATATCCCGAAGACGAGTAATCGCCATAACAATCATCGAATCTATTTCCTGTGCAATAATGATCCCTCAGGCCCATGGAATGGCTAAATTCGTGAATAAAAGATGCGAAGACATGATCGCCCTGAGCAAACATAATGTAGTTGTCGAAGGTCTTTCCATTTCCCGCGGGAATGTTTCCAAGATAATCCTGAAAACCGCGTTCAATTTTGGCATCGGCTCTGGAACCTGCAAAAAGCACAGCAACAGCATCGACTTTGCCATCTTTATCAGCATCATAGTCCGCAGCGTTAAAATCAGGGTACGTTTTCAGAAGTGACGCAACGGCATCCTCCGCCAAACGAGCATTGTTGGAAACAAAGCCGCTGTAAGAAGAAAATTCTTTTTCCAGCTTTACACTATACAGATCAAACGTCGGCACGAATTTTCCCATGGACTGATCCGTGAAATAGTCACGAACAGAGCCTACGTATCCATTCTTGGAATATCCGACCTCATTCATCATGTTTCCGAATTCTTCGAGGTCCAAGTTTGCCTGCGAGTCATTATACACCATAAGCACAACAAACTTATTGGTACCCTTGGAATGGCCCTTGGGGGACGGCAATCGCAAAACAGGGGGAACGTTGCTTTGCTCTTTCTTCAAATTCGCCCAGGCAGCCGGAGCATTCCTTTCATTTCTGGATTTTTCAACATTGCCTGAATTGCGTTTGAAATAATTTATCTTGACACCTTCCTTGCTAAGACTTGCAAGGAACGATTTATCAAAATCCGTTCGAGCAAGTTCATTCTTAGCCTTGACAGGCGAAGACTCGCCATTTTCATCGGCAAAATAATACACGCCTAGGGAATCTTGAACGACAAGATAGCCATCTTCTGTTTGAACATAGCTAAAGTATTCGTCTCCAACATTCTGAAGCGTAACCGTTTCACCATGATTGTCATAGGTATAGGGCCTAGGATCCATGGGATCCGCAAATGCTGCGTTTAAACCGAGCAACGCAACGGAAAAAACAGTAGTAATTTTAGAACTGTTCATTTACAACCTCCATGGCGGTGCAAGATAGAAAAATTTGTGATTTTTATCACATTTTTGTATAAATAAAATGGCAAAAATGTCTTTACATTATTCATTTAAACAAAAAATCATTTGTACAAAAAAGGCAGTGCACGCTGGCACCACCTTTAATATCCAATCCATACACGAGACGAATAGGCGCTAGTTACCCGACGTCACTTTTTTCACGCCCAGGATTCGGCTTCCTTCAGAAACACGAACTACGATAACACCCAAATGAAGCAGGCGATCCAGATTCATCGAGAACTCCCCACCATCAAAGATGCTTCTAAAAATCATATTACCCTGAAGGTCGAAAATATCTACCCGCTTTATCCCTGGAGCACGGGATAGAATTTCAAGAACAGAGCCATTCATACTCATTTCAACAGTCTGGGCCAAGGAAACAGCATGCAAGGCACTTGTTACCAAAGAACTTGAACTTTTTGCCATAGCCTCGGAGCTGCTAGAAGGAACAGTCTTGGAACTACTGGACTTTACTGTAGAGGAACTGGAACTTTCAGCAACAACCTCAGAACTGCTAGATGCAACGTCCTGCTTCGCAGCGCAAGACGACACCTTCACGCCACTCTTGGTTGTGAAACAGACATTGTAGCCATCTTCCATAATGCCGTAAAGTTTTATTCCAAGATCCGTTCCGGCCCAAGATTTGAAACCATCAAAACTGGTAACTTTCTGACTTCCTGGAAATGGATCGTCCTTTAAGTGTTCCGCATGAAATCCATCGCTATAACTCGTGACTAATTGATTTCCTGCTTCCACCACATCAATTCTTTGATGGGTTTTATCGTCGTTCATCGCATCATTTTCCCATACGGTATAGTTATAGTCAATATGCCAAATCAGCATACCATGGTAGGGCAATGTTGCGTCCCACTTATTATCCTGCTGACGGTTTTCAATAATAAACCATTCATCCGGACGATTGGGAATAGAAATCTTGTAGGCCTTATTGGAAGAAGACCATGACGGAAGAGAAATTACATCTCTTTGCAAGTCCAGAGAATCATAGGAAGCCCAGCCCATAAACACTTTTTCAAAAGCACTGTAGTTTGGAGGATTGTAACGACGCGGGTTATAAGTTCCACCCCCCTTATTCTTCACTTCATTGTACATTCCCGTGGCCATCACGTCCCAGCCATGAGCCCCCGGAGCCTGGTATCCCGTATTGGTAAAATCGGAATAGCAATCGCTGGCTCGAACGCAGTAATGATCCTTTAGCCCCATGGTATGGCTAAATTCGTGAATAAACACAACAAAAGGAGAACTTTGCTGGTTGATTATAAAATATCTGTTCGCACGTTTACCATTGCCCACATTTTGCTGGCGGCACGGATTCCATTGAAGTTCATATTGGAACCCACCCATATTACCAGCAGCAGATTCCGAACCTGCATACAACACGGCCAAGGCGTCAATTTCACCATTGTTATCCGCATCATAAAGGGAGGCATTAAAATTCGGGTACTTACTTAGCAAGCTGTTTAGCGCTTCCACAATCAGTTTATATTCAACATCCTTGTAGCTAGCAAAGGAGTTGCTTACGGTCACTTGGTAAATATCAAAGGTCGGGACAAACTTGCCACCAGACTGTTCTGTAAAATAATCGCGGACAGAACCAGAATATGCTTCTGCAGAATATTTTTCCTTGTTCAAAAGATCATGGAAGGACGCGGAATCAATGTTTGTGGTTTGAGAATTGGAAACAAGCAAGACCGGAAAACGGTTTGTACCATTGGCATGCTTGCTTGGTGAAGGAAATCTCAAAACTGCAGGCGCGGAATCGTCTTCAAGCTGATTCAGGTTTGCCCAAGAAGCCGGTTTCACCACTTCACCAGCGGGACGTTTGAAACGGTCTGGATTCTTTTTGACATGGCCGGAGAAAACCTTTTCTCGGTCGAGACTCTTCAAAAAAGAAATGTCTTGAGCGGTACGGTCCTTTTCATTCTTCGCCTTGACCTTGGAGCAGGAACCGTTTTCGTCGGCATAGTAATAGACGCCGGCAGAATCCTGAAGAACGATATAACCATCAGAAGTCTGGGTGTTGCTATAATGTTCGTCACCGACATTTCGAAGTGTTAGAGAATCACCCTGATTGTCCACGGAGTACAAAGCAGGATTCTGAGGATAGGCAAATGTTTCCGTCGCACAAAGCGACGCCATCAACAACGGATACAAAACACTCCTAAATCTCATCACAAATACTCCTTACCCTTAATTTATACTCATTTTCGTGATTTTGAGCACAAATTTTTCCTTGAAACCCTAAAAATTCGCGAAATTCGGCCAATTTTACGGTTTTTGAAAGTTCTCAAAATTTTTCTCAAAAATTTAGTTATATTTGAGAACATGGAAAAGTACATTGACATCTACCAGTTTACGCACTTCCGTAAATACCTGGAAGAATACCAGGCCGTCCGCGTCAAGGCCGAGCCCGGTTTTACCCGTACCGAAATTTGCAACCTTCTGGGCATGGAAAAGAGCCGCAGCTACTTTGCCGACGTGCTCCGCGGAAAGAAGGTGAGCCCCCGCATGGTGGCCAAGTTCATCGAGCTCTGCAATCTGGAAAAGAAGGAAGCCAAGTACTTTGAAGTCATGGTGAAAGTGGACCAGGCCAAGACCGACGCCATCCGCAAGGCCGCCATGGAAGAACTTCTGCAGATGCATCCGAACCCGCAGAACATTCTGAATACCGACGCCTACGAATATTACAACCATTGGTACAACAGCGCCCTTTTTGCCATCCTTGACGCCATGGACGTGGGCGACGACTTGACCCCGGTTCAAAAGAGAATTTTCCCCAAGGTGACTCTGGGCAAGCTGAAGGAATCACTGGATTTGCTGCAGCGTCTGGGTCTCGCCCGCAAGAACGAGGAAGGCTTCTGGAAGCCTACCCAGGAATCCATCAGCAGCGGCCCGTATAACAACGCGGAGCTGATCAAGCAGTACCAGATGCAGTGCTTTGAGCTTTCAAAGCAGGCGCTAATGACTCCGCCCAAGGCTCCGACAATCATGAGCACACTGACTTTCAGTATATCCAGCAACGCCTATAAGGAATTGGAGGAGGCGGTGCAGGAATTCAAAGCAAAGGCCCGCCAGATTATTTCACAGGACAAGGATAAGGCCGACGGCGTATACCAACTGAATTTGCATATGTTCTCAAATCTTGAGAACAACGGGGGTAAATAATGAAATTACGAATTATGAGTTACGATTTGCAGAAGGCTTGTGGTTTCATTGCTGGCTTAAGCGTTGCGAGTTTGAGTCTCGCAAGTATCGTGGGCTGTTCCGATTCCAGCACAGCAAGCGTATGGACCGAAACCGAGTCCGGCCAACAGGCTGCCAATGGCGACTGGCTTGTAGATGTTGAAAGCTGCAGCAACAGCATTCCAGAAAACATCGGGAAAAAGAATGCAACGAAAGCTTTGCTAAAATCCAACGTTACAACCCATTGCATCACCTACGACCGCACTTACGCCATGGTCAGTGTCCAGGGAACGGCCACGGATGAAAGCGGTTCCCCGTTGAAAATGGCCAGAGTCCGCCTGTCCAGTTTCGGAGGCTCCGGAAAAGAAACTACCACCGACGATAACGGAACCTACAAGTTCGATAACGTAGTCTACAAGGCCACCTACCACGGTTTCGCACCCCTTGAGGAAGGCGAGTTTGAGCAGGTTGACGACACCACCCACGTCACCTACATCGACTACAAGTTGCTGGTGGCTTCCAGCGACAGCACCCTGGCAAGCGTCCACACCATCAATTTCAAGGGCTACAAGCGCATGGGCGAAGGCGACAGCGTCTATCTTGAAATTCCTGAACAGTCCGCAGGCAAGGTAACAGACATCACCCTCCCCGCCAAGGCCTTCCAGAAGGGCGACAACGCTTGCCTGGACGACATCGGCGTTTGCCACGTGATTACCGCCGACGAAATTGAAGCGGGAACCTTCGTCATGAAAAACGTACCTCAGGGAGTTTACCAAAAGCTTTGTGCCATACAAACCGAAAAAACAAGTGGCGGCGAAGAAATGGTCTCCATGCGCTGCGCAATGTTAAGCGAACCCATCATTGCAAAGGATGCGGTAGACACCTTGAGTTTCGAGCTTCCGGAAAGTGCCCTCAGCCAGATGGATTCCCTGACAGACAAGTCCATCGAAAAAATTCTAGTTCCTGTAAAGACAAGCGCCGAAAAGCCCTACATCATCAGCGGCAACAGCATTACAAAGCTTGTTTCTGCAGGCAGCAAGGATCTTTACTGGGCCGAGATTTCTTTCAGCGAAGCGAACACTGCAAGCTACGTTCTCTTTGACGAAATCCCCTATTTCAGCAGAACCAGCGTTTTTGCAGCAGTGGAATCCCTGGCAGACACCACACTGGTCAACAGTTCCGCCTACTGGAACCGTACCTATACGGGATTCAGCTTCAAGGTCAAGGCCGACGGCAGCGAGTTCGAGGAAGCCGCGGTTCTCTTAAGCACCGTAGATTCAACAGTAGCAGGCCTTCCCAAGGGTTACGAAATTCTCCAGTGCGAGGCCGGTTCCAAGAGCGTATGCGTTCGCGTCTATAGCGGCACTGATTCCGTGGTAACAGATACGGTCGTCTACGGCAAGGCGAACCTGCTCGATGGCGAAGAGCACATCTTCTCCATGGCCGTGGTCGGAAACCACCTTTCTGTGGCTGTGGACGGCGAGATTCTTCGCGACACCGACTTAAAGTTGGGCGACAGTTTCCCCTATTACGAAGGCGGAAATTCCTTCATGAACATTGGCAATGTGGAACTAAGGAACTTCGTAATGTTCGACATGCCCAGCCGCATTAGGAAAGGCGGAGAAAGCAACTGGAACCGCCTGAAGGCCTGGCTTATCACCCATCAGACGTTCAGCAAATAGCTTTTGAATTCGTTTTTTGCATGAAATTACCTATAAAAGCGAGTTTTCACACCGTTTTATAGGTAAAAGTCGGGACATAACAAGCAAAAAAAGACATTTTTTCGTCAACTTAGGCCCGTCAAACAGCTTTTTCAGCGGTTTTAGGCATGCAACGGGCGACTTTTTTACAAACAAAATAACATTTCACCTATAAAAGCTGCAATTAAAGCCCGTTTACAGGTAAAATGGGTAAAAATGGGTAAAATCGACTTGTAAACTTAAAAACCAGTTATTCCCCAATGACAAACTGCAAATACATCTGCAGCAGCGTACCGCCCCACAGGTAAACTACAGGAGCGGCGATGGCCAGGAACGGCCCGAAGGGAATCTGGCCCGGAGCATCCTCGGAGTCGTCGACGGACGCCTTGACGGCCACCTTCGCTTGCATCTTGGCGTAAGGAATCATGACGATAATGCCTACGATGGCGGCAATGACCAGAATCATAAATGCAGATTGCCATCCCATGAGGGCGCCATATCCTGCGAGAAGCTTTACATCCCCGAAGCCCATGGCCTCCTTCTTGAAGACCTTGCTAGCAATAACGCCCAGAAGCCAGAGGCCGCCACCAGCAGCAACGGCGCCGATCAGGCTCTGCAGCGGGGTAATTCCACCAGGAATTAGGGAAAGCAGAAGGCCGGCCACAATACCGCCCACACTCATGGAATCGGGAATTAGTTTGTACTTAAAATCAACAGCACAAACCGGATAAATGGCAAGCAAAAGCCAGAACATGGCCAAGGCATCGGCCCACACCTCAGGGCGCACCACCGGGGCGGAGAAAAGTTCCGGAACCACGGCACCGTAATTCACCGCAACGGCAGCAAAAAGGGCCAAAACACCAAGCAAGCCGCACAAAGCTTCACCAATCGGGTAGATGATATTCAGGGGCTTATGGCAGCAGGCCGTCTTACCACGCAAAATAAACCATCCGATCACCGGCAAATTCAGGTAAATAGGGATGTGCTTTTTGCACAAAGGGCAGTGGGAAGGCGGATTTATCAAGGAAATTCCGCGGGGCATTCTGTACACAATCACGTTGTAGAAACTGCCCACACAGGCGCCAAATACAAAAAAAACAATCAACCAATACCAAAGCGGGATTAGTTCCATAAAAAACCTCCGTCAGTGCAAAGAAATGCACCCGATTCGTAAAGAAAAAGATAAATTATAATATGTAAAATAATGTTCAGGTTTCTGGACAATTTATGGTCATTTTGTTTTGGATGAGGACTATACCATGAGAGTAAAAAGTCTGATTACATTGTTTGTGGCTTCTGCAGCCTTGCTGTTTCTCGACAGCTGTTCTCGAGAATCGCCTCTGAAGGAAAATACAGGCCTGAAAAACAACCATTCCAGGGTTTTCGCCTCCCGTGAACCCTTCAAGGACCCCCAGGCCTTTGTCGACTCCATGGCAAACACCGCAGTGAACGCTGCGGATTCCATTCCTGACACCCTGACGGTCACCGTAAACGATACCATCTACCTTCTCGGTATCCTTCCCAGGTTTGTCGAAAAGATCTACCTGTTCCAATGGACCATGATCAAGGGCAAGGACACCGTACAAATCGATGGTGACAACGCAGAACCTTTCGCATGGGCATACTCCAGACCCGGCGTATACTATCCGCAATTCGTGGCTTTCGATGGCAACAACGCCACCGACACCGCCGGCTCCGGAACGAAGAAACTCTACGTCAACGTCATCGACTCCAAGCCCCAGCTTTCCGTTCCCAAGGACACCTTGTGGACCAAGCACGAAGGTGACGTCAACTTCCGCATTTTTGCAGCCGACTCCTTTGGCACCATCAAGAACGTCAAAATCGACATGGACGCTAGCGGAAAGAGCGAGCCCAAGGTTTGGGACTTTGAAGAAGAGGAAGATTCACTCCTTATTTCTGTCGGCTACAACAAAAAGTATGTAGACTCCCTAGGCAACCAGACCATCTATGTCATCGTTGAAGACGACGACGGCAACGAAGTCATGGACAGCGTGAACCTCCATTTCAACAAGCCCCCCACTCTCAAGATTATTTCTCCCCTCGACGGAAGCCGTCACGACATCAAGGAACGCTTCTACTTCTTCTACGAAGGCAAGGACGAAGACAACCCGCAGGACCTGCGCTATTACATCCGCGCCTATTCAACCAAAAACGGAAAACCCCGTGAAGCAGCCCTTACTTCCAAGGACCTTATTGCAAAGGACATCCTAAGCGAAATTTATGAACCGACGACCGCCGACGGAAGAAACGTCATTACCCTGGTCGACAGCCCCTCCGTAGAAATCAAGGGCCGAGTTTACTGGGATATGTATGTCACCGACGGATACGACATCGTTCGAATGGAACGTATCAAGACCGACGAAAATGACTCCATCGGTCGCGACTGGAATTTCTACCTGGGCGACCTGAGTACTACCCTAGGCGTCGTCACCGGAACCGCAAAGTATCAGGAGCGCGACAAGCACGCCGGCATCCGTGTAGAATTCAACAACGGAAACAAGGTCTTTACCGGATTTACAAATGACAAGGGACGCTACACCATCACCGTGGACCCCGGTTCCTACGAAGTGCGAGCAAGTTCCGACACCATCCGCGAATACCAGTACGCATTCCACTACGATCTTTATGTTGAAGCCGGCGACACCCTCCCTGTGCCTGAACTCACTCTCGCCGACACTACCTCTCCCACACTGGTAGTCAAGGACTTTGACACCCTGGATGTTCGTAAAGTCGACCTCTGGAGCATCTATGCCAAGGACTTGGCCTCCCGCATTGATTCCGTTTCCGTAAAACTTGATGACGACAAACAAGATGTCACCTGTGACAATGTCGAAGGTGGAACAATTTTCAACTGCCGTATATCGCTAGACAACCTTGAAGATGGAGACCACGTTCTTTCCATCACCGCCAAGGATAAGGCCGGCAATACAAATACCAAGAATGACACAATCTACGTAAGAGCAACCAAGCTTGCTCTTGATGTCAATGGCGTACAAAAGGACAAGATTGGAAAAAGTTCCGGAGAACTCCTCTTTACGGCAACGATTTCCAACGACTACCCAACAGCGGACTCTGTCACATGGAACTGGGAAATCGAAGGCAAGACTGGTTCTGCAAAGGTTAAGGTTGTAGACGGCAAGGCCACCTATACCATGACCTACAACGACATCGCCATGAACTTCGACGACCCTGACGATCCGTCACACGCAGAAAAAGACTATATCATGACCGCGACATACAAGAACAATGGCGCAGATGTCAGCAGCAGTGTAACATTCGGTGTTCTTGGCGAAAAGCCCACCGTAGCATTCCAGGAACCGGGTAACAATGTCCAGGTCACCAAGAACGATCCTGTACACTTCAAGATTGCAACCTTCAAGGGCGCTAGCGGAAACGCCATCGTAAGCATCGTATGGAACTGCGGCACCCACGTTGCAGCGGGATACACCTGTCCTGCCAATGGCAGCACCGAAGGCACCATAGCCTTCGACGACTTTGGCGAACAAGTTGTCACCGTCACCGTCAAGGACGATAGCGGAAACGATGGCAACGACACAGGCTATGACAACATCACCGTCATGGTGGTCCACGACACGCCGACAATTGCAGCTTCAACAGACGACAAGAGCAACGAGTACAAGATCAACACCACGGTCAAGGTCAACCTTACCGCCAGCGATAAGCAGGGCAAGGTACAGGAAATCAAGTACGGCTGCTCCAACGGAAAAATCACCCACGACCAGGTCATCGCCATTACTCCGGCAGCCTCTGTTGACGCAACTGTAAACATCAAGCTGCCTGGCGAACCTACCAGCAACTTCCGTTGCGAATTCAAGGCCATCGATGACGACGAAGAAGAAGGCATCGCTGCACTGACCTTCGTCACCCTGTTGGACCCTCCGGAAGTCCGCCTGAATACCAAGGCCGACTCCGTCAAGATTAACTCCGACCAGAAACTTATTGCAACGGCAACAGACAAGCTGGGCAAGATTGAAAAGTACGAACTTGCTTGTGGCGAAGACATCAAGCATATGCCGGACTGGACAACCATGAGCAAGGCAGACACCGTCATCAGAATGCCGGCTTACGCAACCGACGTATACTGCATCGTCCAGGTCACTGACGACGACAAGAACACCGCAAGAGATACTGCCACCTACACCGTTCTTGTCGGAGCACCGGAAGTTGCCGCCTCTGCAGAATACAAGGTGGTCACCATCCTTGACGAAGTGGAAGTGAATGCCCATGCCTACGATCCTCTCGGATCCATCGTCAAGTACGAATGGGGCTGCGGTTCCAAGTCCACCCAGAATATTCCGTTCAAGTATTCTTCTACGACAACGCCGAAGACAACCATGACAATGCCCAAGACCGCAGAAGATCATTATTTGTGCATCATCAAGGTTACCGACGACGACAACAACGAAGCTAGAGACACCGTTGAATTCCAGGTCCTCCAAGGCATGCCGACTATCGAAGTCAGCCAGAAGTTCCTGAGAATTCGCGCAAGCATGAGAATCCTTCTCAATGCAACCGCAAACGACAACAACGGAGCAGGCTCCGCTTCCGATCCGGGCAGCATCGTTGAAAAATCCTGGAGCTGCGGACTCCCCGAACAAATCAGCAGCAACTGGAAGGTTGTCAGCGACTACTCCACAGACTGGATGGCACCGAAGGAAACCAACAACAGGTTCATTTGCGTCGCCCGTGCAAAGGACAACGACGGCAACATTGTAACTGATACCATGACCTTCGCCTTCACGACCCAAGTGCCCAACATTCACGTTGTAGACAACCTCATCTACATCAACATTGGCGATGAGTTCACCCTCGATGCTACCGTAAACGACGCATGGCAGGGAATCAACTGGTTCAGCTGGGAATGCGTTGACTCAGAAACCGGAAAGACCATGGAAAGCAAGGTGGGAAAATACGATTATGAAAAGAATGATAAGACTCTCGCCGTAACGAAGGTCTCCAGCTATTCTGAAAAGGGAAAGAACATGTACTGTATCGTTTCCGCAGAAGAAGCTAGCTCTACAGAAATCTTCAAGGATACTACTGAAGTTCGCATCATGAGAAACTACCCCGTCGGTGCGATCTCCGCAGCAGACACGGTCCACCTGTGGAGCGGCGACGGCGACGTTCCCATGGAATCCAAGAGTTTCTACACTTCCGAATGGGGCGGTTTCTGCTCTAAGCGTGGCGAACTCAGCTTGTCCACTTCTCCTCAGTGGTTCCGCTGGAACTTCAGCAACATCGACGACAACTTCTACGACGGCAATGACGATGGCAGCATGGACACCACGGTGCTTGAATTCTACAACGCCTTCATGCGTCCTACAGTTGAAGGTTCCATGGTTATCAAGCTTGATTACCGCGACAGTACCATGGACAAACCGACCCACGCATTCAACCTTAAGCACAAGGCCGAAGAAGTTTCAAGAACAGTTTACTTCAGAAAGGCTTGGCAAAACCTTTCCAAGGATACAGTCGTTGAAAACGCTTCTTCCGACGTTCCCGTGGCATTCACCCTCGTCGGCAACAAGCCCGTTATTGCATACCTCTACGGAAAGAACACCGTCAAGGCAAAGGCCTACAGTGGTTCCAGCTGGGCTGACATCGACAACTTCAGTACAACCGACTCCATCGTAAACGTACAGATTGCAACAAACGGCAAGGACATCTTCGTTGGCGCTCTGACCAAGAGTAAGGAGTTCACCGTTAAGAAATCCGCTGGAGCAACATCTGCCTTTGCAAATGTGGGTACGACAATGGCAAACGTCATCGACCCGAAACTGCTCTGCAACGGTTCCGGAAACGTTCTGTTCACTTACATCAACAATGCTGACAGAAAGAGCGCATTCGTCGCCTACCTCAATGGTTCTGCATGGACAACGAAGTCTCTCATCAAGACCGTCAACCAGAAGAACCTTATCTTCAGTGAAATGGATGCTATCATAAACAAGGATGGCAATCTGATTGTGGTCGCCGTTGATTCTGCAGCAAGCACAGGCTACGCCGCCATGTTCAACAGTTCCTACGGCCAGGCCATCGCCCCCAATGCAATCAAAAGCGATCCAAACGCTAAACTAGACTCAATCAAGAGCATCAGCCTTGCCGTTGAAAACAGCAAACTGTATCTGGCATACATGAATCGAAACTCTTCAACCTACGGTACTTCATTCAGAATGGCTACCATCGGCGGAAACAGTTTCTCTTGGGGTAACAGAACAGCAATCTTCGACGAAGCCTACCTCTCCTACAGCACCAGCATTGCAGTAAGAGACGGAGTAGTTTACATCGCCATCTGCGATAACGACAGGACCACGTTGGCACAGATCAACGTCTTCCGTTACGAAAACGGAACCTGGCACTACCATGGCGAAAACCAGTTACCTTACTTCATTAAGCCGTTCTACGACGCAAACGGATACTACCTGCGTGGTAATGCCCCGACATTGCTGTTCGACGGAGAAGGCAAGCTTCATTTGTCTATGCTCGCCCGTACCAACGGAAAGGCAGCCAACAAGAAATACAACGGTCCCATCGTTATGAAGTATGTGGCCGACAACTGGAAAGTTACACCTACCAAATGTGAGGAAAAATAATGAATATTGAAATTGCAGCAATCTGTGACGCAGCCACTGCCAACGGCATGGGTGGACGTTTGAACATTCTCGGAGCTTTTGACCGCGTATTTGCCAAGTTCCCGATGGTCATTCCCCAGTGCTCCGCAGCATTCCGCATCCGCTACCAGCGTGCAGAAGCCGGCGTCCACGAACTGCAGCTCACCATCGAAGACGTTTGCGGCAAGCCCATCGTTCCCCCGATGAACTCCAAGATTCCTCTGGAACCGGTGGCGCAGGGTTTTGATACCGCAGCAGTGAACCTCGTCCTGAATCTTCAGCGCCTGCAGATCGCCCGTCCGGACAAGTACATTGTACGCCTCGTGATGGACAACGAAGAACTCATCAGCCTCCCGCTTTACATGCTGGAAGCTCCCAACCAGCCCATGCCGGGCCAGCCCCAGGCTATCCCTGAAGAAGGCACCGTAGACGGCAACGCCTAGGAGCCGAGAGTCGCAAGCAAGCCATATTGCTTATGACCGAGGCGACGAAGTGCGTGCGTCGCAGGCGCAACGCCTAGGAGCCGAGAGTCGCAAGCAAGTCATCTTGCTTATGACCGAGGCGACGAAGTGCGTGCGTCGTAGACGCAACGCTTAATAGCCGAGGGTCGCAGGCAAGCCATATTGCTTATGACCGAGGCGAAGAAGTGCGTGCGTCGCAGGCGCAACGCTTAATAGCCGAGGGTCGCAGGCAAGCCATATTGCTTATGACCGAGGCGACGAAGTGCGTGCGTCGCAGGCGCAACGCTTAATAGCCGAGAGTCGCAACGCTTAAAAGCAGCGAATTTAAAAGAGAAAGGCCGCGGTACTCCGCGGTCTTTTTTATTTACAAACAGCAACACACAGGGACGCCTTGGCCGCGCCCACAGGTTCATCTATATCGCAAAAATGGACTGTGGAGGACTGGTCCAGACTCAAGGGATTTTCCATCACAAATCGACGGATAGCCCCTTCAAAAAACGCCCCGCCCACGCATTTGAACAAAGCCTCCTTACGACACCACAGACGGAAAAATTCTTCAACAGCACGATTTTCTTCAAGGCCTTTCAAGTAGCTCGCTTCCTCGGCACTGAAAAAATGATCCGCGATGCGCAACCGGTTAGGCTTATGTATTTCAAAATCCACCCCGACACGAACTCCTTCGCCAGCATAGGCTAGCACGCAAACATCGCCGGAGTGGGTCCAGTTTACGTCAAAATCCAACGCAGGAATCTCAGGCCTAGGATGTTCCTCAGTTTGTACGATATCGCTTAAGGAAAGCGCGCGACCAGAGACTTTCGAGAGCTCATCCAAAATCACTTCACGATGCTTTACGCAGGACTTGTCAAAAGACACCAAATGAACAACTCCCAAGGGAGTTTTCACATCAAAGCGTTTTAAAACAGGCAAGTTCTGCATCAAGGTCAAAGATAATTTCTAGTTTAAGGGTATGCTTCTGACAACTTCCAATATTAGGCGTTTTTGCGCAGTGCTTGCCATGGGCTCCCTGACGTTCACATTGGCCGGTTGCGGCAACATTAACAACAGTTGGGAAGTCAAGGGTGGCGGATACTTCAAGTATTCCATCAACGGCGGCGAAAAATACACCATTGAGCTGGACCGTGAAGATTGCGATATACCTCAATATGGCCGTCATTATTTCTATTTCAAGACCCAGCTCGACAAAAGCGACAGAGGCGATCAATTCGCCGTCATGGTAAACAGGCCCTCCACAAGCGGGAAAATCAAGCCCGTATCCACGGCTATCGTCGACGGAAACGACCAACAGGTTACCTGGATGCGCCAGGCCATCTATGAAGAAGCACCCCTTATTGAAGACAGCAGCTACGTCCATTTTGACGAAATTATCGAGGATTCCCTCTGGACAGCCGACATTGAGCTTTATTTCAAGGATTGCAGCAGCGGATCTTGCGATAACGACCACACTCCGGTACATATCAGCGGAAGGTTCCGCTACTGGGTTGCCGAAGAAGATAAATAAGTCCCTGCAGCCCGGTTCTCCGATTTCTAAAAAAGTTCACAATTTTTCTTGACAAAATCCCTTGACAGTCCCCCAAAAACTTTCTATCATTGGGCTACCCTAACGGGATTAACCATTCGGTCGATTAGCTCAGTTGGTTAGAGCGCTACCTTGACATGGTAGAGGTCACAGAT
>JAKSIB010000046.1 GCA_024399065.1 Fibrobacter sp.
CAGCCCTGTTAAAACGTTTGCAGGAAATTGACGAGCAGATAGCCTTACTAAAACGGTCCGCTGCTGTTATTGATAAGTTTTCTCCTGTCGTGGAAAAGGTGAAGTTGTATCAGTCGCTTTTTCAAGGGCGTTCGGATGTCTATGCAAGACGTTTTGAAAGTGCCAAAACGGGGAAGTCTGGCTATCAGCCGGTATGTAAGAACGAATGGGTGCCGGGAGTCTGCAACAAGCCAAAGATAAAATGCGGAGATTGTTCAAGTCGATGTTTTTTGCCGATGACTGCAACAGTAATCGAAAATCACCTGAGAGGTGAGGAACCTTGCTGGAATGGCTCGCGTCCTTTTGTTGCGGGGATATATCCTCTTTTAGAAGATGACTCCTGTAAATTCCTTGCTGTGGATTTTGATGATGGCAATTGGCTGGATGATGCCGGAGCGTTTATGTCTGCTTGCAAGGCGGAAAATGTATTTGCGTCATTGGAACGCTCCCGCTCTGGCTGCGGCGGGCATGTATGGATTTTCTTTGACGAATGCATTCCTGCGAAACTTGCTCGGGAGCTAGGTTCTGCTCTGATGACGAAGGCCCTTGATTTGCGTCCGCAAATCGGAATGAATTCCTTTGATAGATTCTTTCCGAATCAGGATTTTATGCCGAAGGGAGGCTTAGGAAATTTGATTGCCTTACCACTACAGAAAAAGGCTCGTGAGAAAAATCATTCGTCGTTTATAAATCCTGATACCGGCGATGTTTATGAAGATCAATGGGCATACCTTTCCTCAATACAAAAAATAGGCAAGAGCTTTGTTGAAGATTATGTTTTTAAGGCCAAGTTCCATCGTGAGATTTTACCTGTTACGGATCAGTCTGTGGATGATGATGAACCATGGAAAAATCGGCCAAGTTATCCAGAAATAAAGGCTGTATTGCCGCAAAAAATAAACATCACTATCAGTAATCAGATTTTTATTGAATCTGCGGGTTTACCGGCTTTGCTCCGAAATAGAATTTTGAGGTTGGCTTCATTTCAGAATCCGGAATTTTATCAAGCGCAGGCCTTGAGATTACCGGTGTGGGGAAAACCGAGAATTCTTTATTGCTATGATTTTTATCCGAAACATATCGCGATTCCTGTTGGTTGCATTGACAAGTTGATTGATTTGCTACAGCATTACAATGTTGAACCTGTTATTAATGATGAACGAAATTGTGGGCAGTCGATAGATGTTTCTTTTGAGGGAAATCTTTATCCAGAACAGTTGCTTGCTGCAGAAGCTCTGTTGAAACATGAAAATGGAATTTTGTCCGCGACAACCGCGTTTGGCAAGACTGTTGTTGCCCTGTGGCTTATCGCGAAGCGAAAAGTCAATACATTGATTCTTGTGCATCGTACGCAACTTATGGATCAATGGGTGGAGCGAATTTGCACTTTTCTAAATGTTTCCAAAAAAGAAATTGGACAATTTAGCGGGACAAAGAAGAAACACTTCGGTAAAATTGATGTGGCTCTGATTTCTAGCGTTTATCGTGATGGAAAAACTGTAGAATGGCTTAATGAATATGGGCAAGTTATTGTAGATGAGTGTCATCATATTTCGGCGTTTTCTTTTGAGCAGGCTGTTCGTCAAAGTAATGCTCTCTATAAGGTGGGGCTGTCGGCGACCTTATCCCGTAAGGATGGGCAACAGCCGATTGTGCTGATGAATTTGGGACCGGTACGCTATTCTGTTAGTGCCAAGAAGCAGGCGACGGAACGAGATTTTTCTCATTCTGTAATTGTGCGAAATACAGATTTCCGTCTCCAGAACGATGCTGCCAAATTGCAAATACAGGAAGTCTTTAACGAACTTTGGCAAGACGAAAAACGAAACGAACTGATTGCTGGTGAAATTTTACAGGCTTATAAGGAGCATCGCCAAATTCTTGTGCTGTCTGAAAGGACGGAGCACCTGGACTGGTTTTATGAGCGATTGCATGCAGATGTTGAACACCTTTTTGTTTTGAAAGGTGGCATGGGAAAGAAACAACTAAAACGCATTATGGAAGAAATCAATGATTCGAAGATTGATTCGAATATTGTAATTCTTGCAACGGGCCGTTACATTGGCGAAGGCTTTGACCTCAAGGAACTAGATACTTTATTCTTGCCATTCCCTATTTCGTGGAAGGGAACGCTGGCGCAGTATGTCGGAAGATTGCATCGCGAATCTGTTGGAAAAACAGAAGTCCGCGTATATGACTATGTTGACGGAAATGTTCCTGTTTTGTCAAGGATGCATCAAAAGCGTGTTAAAGGATATGAGGCTCTTGGATATCGACTGTCGTGATTACTTCAGCGAAATCCTGTCGCGGCTCTGCCTTGTTTCAAGATTGTAGTTCTACTCTTGCGTCAGTACGCAGCGTACGGAAAGGCCCAGGTCGATGTCGTTGTTTCCGCCCTTGATGATGCTACGGTCGTTGTAGGCGATGGGGGAGTAGGCGATGAAATCTTCCACTTCGGTGGAGGACCAAAGGGCGGCATAGTGCTTTATGCCGGCGAAGTTCATGTCTGCGGGATTGTACTGGCCTGCGGGAACGATGGCGAAGCCATAGGTGTCGAGCCCGTTGCCGTCTGTGCCCATGTCGGGATCGCGATTGGAGGAACCGGCGGCGGTGTACCAGCCTTCGGTGGCTTTCAGGGTCAGGCCTGCTCCGAGCCATGTCTTGACGTCATCTTCGTCGGTTTCTACGTCGGAGCTTGCGAACTTGAGAAGGACTTCGAATTCCTCTTGGCTGGGCAGGTGCCAGCCTTCGGGGCAGACTTTGTTGGCGGCTTCCCAAGTGTAAAGGTGGCCGTAGGTGTTGCATCCGGAGAGGCTGTGGTTGGGGCACCAGCTTTCTTCGTTACCGTTGTATTCGTAGTTCAGGTTTTCGGCCATCCAGATTTGGTTGCCGATTTTCACCACCTTGTATTTCTTGCGGTCGCGCGCATCTGTTAGAATGCCTGCCTCTGCGTCGTAGCCGTTGGCTGGTGCTTCGACCGATGTGCCGGAAGATGAAGTTGGCTTGTCGGAATTTCCTCCGATGCTGCTGGAGGATGCTGTGCCGTTTTCGGAATTGTTATCTGCGCTTGTAGAATTGGAATCGCCACAGGCCATGAGCATGGACATGGAAACAACACCAAGTAAACCGAACCAAATCTTGGACATAGAAAACTCCTTTAACTTGTTCCATTAAAATAACTTTTTTCATTGTTTGGTTACCCTAAAATGAAAAATATCTCCGCTATTGATATTGTATCGTGCACGATATATTTTGTATATTGTACATAAACGAAGACGGACCGTATAAACAAAGGAGTTCAAATGTCCCAGGATATTTATCAATTTACAGTGAAGAATAACAAGGGCGAAGATGTTTCCCTTTCCCAGTACAAGGGCAAGGTGCTGCTGATTGTGAATACGGCTACCAAGTGCGGGTTTACGCCTCAGTACAACGACCTGGATGAACTTTACGATAAGTATGGCCCGCAGGGTTTGGAAATTCTGGATTTTCCCTGCAATCAGTTCGGCAGCCAGGCTCCCGGAACTGACGAGGAAATTCAGGAATTCTGCACATTGCGTTTTAGTACCAAGTTTCCCCGCTTCCAAAAGATTGATGTGAACGGCGAAAATGCCATTCCTCTTTATCAGTGGCTTAAGGCTCAGACTGGCGTGAAGAAATTCAGCCTGAAGCATCCGCTGATGAGTCTGGTGACCATCTTGGCCTCCAAGGCCAACAAGCAGTCCGCCGTGGATAACGATATCCGCTGGAACTTTACTAAGTTCCTGGTAAGCGCCGAGGGTGAAGTGCTGGGCCGCTTTGAGCCTGCGGTTACCGGCAAGGATTTGGAACCGGCTATTCAGAAGGCTTTGGAAAAGTAATATCAGATCCCGTCAATTTCTACGACTTTTTTATTGTTGGTGCTTCCGAGAACCACTCGGACATCGCGCTTGTGAACTTTGAAATGTTCGGCGAGCAGTTCGCAAATGGCTTCGTTGGCGGCGCCTTCTACAGGGGGCGCCTTGACTTCTACCTTGAAACTTCCGTCAGGCTGCGGCGTGACGGATTCTCGTTTGCTACGGGCGTGTACCTTGATATTTATTCTCATGCGGCCGGTCGTTCTTTGGACGGTCTTTGAGGCTGCCTTGATTAGGCGAGGACTTTTCCCATGGGCGGGTTTTGACGCTTGGGCTGCTGTTCCAAGGCTTCCAGTTCCTTCTGGTCGTTTTCCATGGCGGCGAGCAAATCTTCCTGACCGCGGATCAAGGCGCGGCAGCGGATGAAATAGTTTGCACGGAGCTGCTTGAGCTGCTCAATTTCTGCGCGGAGATTTTCGGCGGCCTGCTTGGTGTTTTCCACTTCGCGGACAGCTCGGGCCTTGGCTTCGGCGACGATGATTTCTGCTTCCTTTTCGGCGGTTGCCTTGACGTCGTCGACGGTGCGCTGCATGGTGACCACGGCGTCCTGGATGGTCTTTTCGATTTGACGGTAGTAATTTACGCGTTCCTCGGCCACCTTGAGACGTTCAGTAAGGTCGGTGCGTTCTCTAGACATTTGTTCAAAAGCGTTGGCTGCGGTTTCCAAAAAAGCCTTGACTTCTTCGGGGTCTACGCCGCCAAAGTTCTTCTTGTGGAAATTTTGATTACGGATGTCCAGCGGAGTAAGTTCCATTTTTGCCTACCGATTAAATATTAACCTTTCAGGTGTTTTTTAACAATATAGTTAAAGAATGACCAAAAGATGGTGGAGGACGGCCACAAAGTGGGCCCGTAAAAGGACGAATTTAAACATATTTGGTATTAAAAAAATAAGATAAGATTTTACCCAAAGTAATAATTGGCAAACTATATTATCTTTGTAAAGAAGGGATTGGCATGAGCATGTTGAAGAATTTTTGGCAGAAACAAAATACCTTGGAGCGAAAGCTCTTCTGGTCTACGTTGGCGGTAGTAATTATAGTTGCCATCCTTTCTGCTGTCTTTACCATTTATGAGGATATGAACTCCGCTGCTTCCATCGGCAGCGTGGGATGTGCATTGGTCTGCTTTATTGTGGCCGTTTTTGCATACAAGTCCTCTTTTTATTCCCAGTGCTACTTTGTGATGTGCCTCGTCCTGGGTGGTTGTATTCTGCCTTTGTTGTTCCTTTTCTGTGGAGGCTTTACCGGCGGCTTGCCTTTGTACTTTGTGGCTTCCCTTATGCTCATCGCGTACACGGAAAAGTCTGCATACAAGGTAATTGCTTTCGTGGTGACCATGGTTTTGCAGCTTACTGCGGTGGGCCTTTCCTGGGTTCATCCCGAGTGGGTACTTTCAGAATTGGGTAGGGACGATTCCTACTTGGATATGGTGGTCTCGCTTTTATTCTCTGGGTTCGCCGTATTTTCCATTTCCACTTTGACGGTGTCTGCTTATGCCCATGAACGTGCCAAGAATGCAAAACTCCTGGCTCGTATGGATTACCTTTCTTCTAGGGATTCCCTGACGGAAGTTTATAACCGTCGCCACATGAGTTCCTTCCTTGCGAATGTGGTTTGGCACCATAGAAATGATTTCTACCTGCTGATGTTGAACATCGATAACCTGAAGCGCGTGAATGAAACTTTCGGACATGCTTTCGGGGATCAGGTGATTATGTCTGTAGCTCATTTGCTGGATAGCAGTGCTGACCTTTCCAGTAATGAATGTGTGGGCCGTTACGATGGCGATACCTTCGTGTATGTCATTGAGGCCTCTTCCGAGGTGGAGGCCTACGCCAAGGCTGACAGAATCCGTAAAAGCGTTATCCAGACCCGCTGGGAGGATTTCCCCCACATTCAGGTGACGGTAAGCGGAGGTTTCGCCTTCTGCGGAAACAGATCTTTCCACGATTACCGACAGATGCTTGCCAAGGTTGAAGAACTGATGAAGGTTGCCAAGTCTCAAGGTAAAAATCAGCTTCGTAGCATGGTGGAAAATTAAATATGTTGATAGTTTGTTGATAAATTGAACGGGCGCTGGGGAATGCCTTGTGGTGGCGTTAAAAGTTGCTTTTAGGCAGGAACTACCCCTTGATTTATCTCGAATAATTACTAACTTTGCAAACCGAAAAATTTTTGACTTTTAATAAAGGTTACTACAATGAAAAGAACATTCCAGCCTCACAATCGTAAGCGCGCTAACAAGCATGGTTTCCGCACCCGTATGGAAGACCGTTGGGGTCGTGCTGTTTTGAGCCGTCGTCGTGCCAAGGGCCGCAAGCGCTTGACCGTTAGCGACACCATCTACAAGAAGTAATTTGGGAATTGGCTCGTGGCCAGTCTACGTTCTTATAGGCTGCCCAACCAGCCCGCTTACCGGCAAGTAGCCGTCCAGGGAAAGTACGTCCGCGGTTCATCGTTTTCGATGAGGTGGATTGACAGTCCGGACGGTTTTTGTCGTTTCTGTTTTTTGGCAAAAAAGAAAAACGGCAACGCCGTATACCGTAACAGGTGCCGCAGACTGCTGCGACCCCTGTTTTATAATATGGTGCCAAACATTCAGAAGCCCGTCTGGGCCATGATCATTGTGAATGACAAGGCCGACGAGGTCACCTCGGAACGTTTCCGGGAAACCGCAGAAAAGATTTTTAAGAAAATGGAATGGACTCCGGCGCAAGAGGCTCAATGTGAAGGCGCTGGACAAGGTTAGTCAGATCATGAGGAGCGTGTTAATCGCTCCTATTCGACTATACCAAATTGTCCATCCCTATTTCTTTCGTGGGGTATGCCGCTTCCAACCGACCTGCTCTCAGTATGCAATTGAAGCTATCCGCGTCCACGGAGTCTTCAAAGGTTTCTATCTTGCGGTCTACAGAATTTTAAGGTGCAATCCGTTTTGCAAAGGTGGGTACGATCCCGTGCCGCCTAAAAAGGAAAAGAAATGAAGAAAGATACCCTCATCGGCACTATTCTTATCGTCGTCATCATGATCTGGTGGTTTGCTTCCAGTTCTGCCAACAACGAAGCTGCTAGAGCTGCTCAGCTTGCCAAGAAGGCTGCTGCAGATTCCGTAGCTGCATTGCAGGCAGAAAAGTCCGGCTCTGCAAATTCCCTGGTTCTTCCGGTGACTGGCAATACCGAACTGAAGGCTGCCCCTGTTCTGGGTGGTGCCTCGGCTGAAGCCGCTTCCGCCGAAGTTGCTGCAGATTCCTCCGCAAAGGATGCCGCAGAAGCAGCTCCCGCAAAGATTGAACAGCGTACAGTGACTGTCGAAAACGACAAGTTCATTATGACCCTTACCAACAAGGGTGCAAAGATTCAGAGCGTTATTGTGAAGGCTTTGGCTGATTCCGCAGGCAAGTTCCCGGAACTCATTCAGGATACCACTCTCGGTGCCCTGGACCTGAAGCTTGGCCCCGTTGATTTGAGCGAAGTCTTGTTTGATGCTGGTTCCGCTCCGGAAAAGATTGTTGTTGATAATGAAGCTACCGTGGAATTCGTCTTTGCCGACGTTAATGGTAACAAGGTTATCCGTAGCTTCGGCTTTACCAAGAATGGTGCTGCTGTTCGCCAGGTGAACAAGTTTGTGGGTTTCCGTGTCAATGACTACGAACTGGTCTGGAAGGGTGGCATGAAGGAAACAGAAGAACTTCCCAAGGGTTCTACCGTGAATGCTGCTGGTTACTTCTTCAGTGAAGTTGTGTATAACAACACCGACTATGTGGAACGCGAAACTGTTGGTGATTCCTGGACCCTTAACGACGGCAAGCTTCTTTGGGCTGGTCTCCGTCGTAAGTATGCTGCAATGACCGTGCAGTTCGATGCTCCCACTCGCGCCGTTGTTGAAGCTAAGAAGTTCAAGGTCATGGATAGCGAATCCGATCCGGGTACCTACCGCTTGACTGTGAAGGATGAACTCCGTGCTGATTCTCTTGCTTATAACTTCATTGTTCTTCCGCTGCAGTGGGATGAAATTGAAGAATATGGCGTGGGCTACGAAAAGATTATCGCTACTGGTTCCTCTTGGTTCCCGGGTTCCAGAGTCTGGTTCGTGTGGATCTGCAAGGTGCTCCTCAAGCTCTTGAACCTCTTCTACTCCATGATTCCGAACTATGGTGTTGCAATCATCTTGATTACTGTTCTCGTCCGTGGTATCACTACTCCGTTTACTGTGAAGCAGTTGAAGTCCACCGCTGCCATGAGCAAGCTCAAGCCGCAGCTGGATGAAATCAACGTGAAGTACCGTAGCGATCCTCAGAAGAAGCAGGCCGCCATCATGGAACTCTACCAGAAGGAAGGCGTGAACCCCATGGCTAGCTGCACTGGTGGCTGCCTCCCCATGCTCTTCCAGATGCCTGTGTTCATGGGCTTGTTCTTCGTGCTTGGCCGCGCTGTGGAACTCCGCGGCATGCCGGCATTCCTCTGGATTACCGACTTGAGCAGGAGTGATGTTATTATCGAAGCTATCAAGATTCCGTTCCTCATGCCTAATGGTATTACCTTGCTCCCGATCATTATGCTGGTGACCATGGTTTTCCAGACTAAGGTGACCATGCAGGGCAACGCTGGTATGGATCCTGCTCAGCAGAAGATGATGATGTGGATGATGCCTGCAATGATGTTCCTCTTCAGCGCAGTGATGCCGTCTGGTCTCGTTCTCTACTGGACCATTTCTAACGTATGGACCATCGTTCAGTACAAGATTCTTCATCGCAACATGGACAACAATTCTACCCCCAAGACTGTGAAGGGTAAGAAGGTCCAGGACGCTCAGATTGTTAAGTAGTTCCGATTTGTAGAACCTGCGAAAAGCATTAAAAAATCCTCGGCAGAAACGCCGGGGATTTTTTATTTCAGTTGGGAGTGATGTTGTACAGCCGATGGTTTACTTGAACTTGAGAACCTTGCTCATTCCGGCTGTGCGGACGATGTAGACTCCGCGGCCAGGAACCTGGATGGAAGAACCGCTGGTGGCTACACCCTGCTTTACCATCTTTCCCTTTGTATCAAAGAGAGCGTAATTCAAGGAGTTCTGACCGTTGAAGGTCATGCTGAATTGGCGCGGGCCAGTTACGGCGATGTCTGCGGTGCTTGCCTTGGCTACCGGCTTGACGGACATAAGGTCTGCGTTTTTAACGAAGTTAATGTTTGCGACGCGATATGCGTCGGCTACAGAAATAGATACAGTATTGACGTCGTAGCGGGCAACTTCAGGACTCATATATGCGTAGATGGTATCAATTCCGGTTGCATTGATTGTCTGTGTGGTTGCGGGATTGATTTCGGTCATCTTGTCGCCAGATTTCTTGAAAATCTGTACACCATCGCTTGCGCTGAGGGTGTATGGAGCGCCAATGGCGTCCGCAGCTTGAACAACTATTCCGTTGTCGCTTTCTGTGTATACGGTTACATATAAAGGAATGTAACTGCCGATAAGGCCTGCTTTTACGAATTCAAAGTTGGCATTGATAATATTTTCGTTTTCATCCAAGGCGTACTTTGCGGTATTGTTTAGGATTTCGACAAGATTGCCTATGCGGAGGGATGCGATTTTCTTTCGGTAAGAGTTTTGACCATCGTTAATTTCAACAAACAAAGTCCATCTTCCTGGATTTAGTGAGATGGTCTTCTTATTGATTGCCGGCTGGTAGGGATTGGTCAGATCAATACCGCCAAGATTGACTGCACCATTTTTCAGCAATTCCCTCTGTTCTGAGCTGATGTTTGTTCCGGCAACCATGTAATAGCGGACAGCAGTGGCGCCCAACTTGGCAAGATCGTCGCCACAGTATTCCTTATTCTGAATTTCTTCGCCATTGACAATGCTACAGGAATTTGTCGCGCTGTAGGAAAAGCACATGTCATATATATCTATAGCCTTATCATGGATATCCTTGGTTCGTTGGATGTTGATGGCAGTTCTTTCTATTACATCACCAAACACATCAAGATTGTGGCTGAGCTGTACGGAACCTTCTTCGCTTTGCTGGCAATAGAATAATTCAAGATTGTAGTTTTTCCCATCGACGAGGGATTCAAAATTCACTGTATCTGCACCTGTAGATGCGTTGGATTGGTAGAAGGCTGTTCCATCAATAAATGCCCAGACGAGGTTGGCTCCGGAAACAAGAAGTTTCTGTCCCATTTCTTTGGAGAAATTTGTCTTGAGGCTTGAACAGGAACCTGCCATGGCGCTTTTGAGGTTCCATGTATTGTCAGTGTTGAGGGTGAATACTCGGTCGTCGCAGCTGCTGGTGTTCTTGTCTGCATCGAGGATGGCGCTGAATTTTTCATTGTCGGTCCAGCAGGAAGTTCCGCATTCCTGAAGTTTCTGGAAGTCTTCTGCGGAAGCTGTGTAGGTTTTTACGGGGGAAGCGTATTCGCAAGTGCCTTCTGCATCAGGGGCTGACGCATACCAGCCGTCATCGAATTCTCTCACCCATGAATTTTCGTCAGGGATAAAGAATAGGGAGTCCGTGCCTGTGTTTTTGAAAAGTGCTGATAATTCAATAGGAATTGGACTTTGGTCGTTGTTGTAGTCTGTGTACCCATTTAATCCGAGGCCGGATTCCATATCCTTGTCGTTTTTCGGAAAGAATATAATCTTGTTTGGAACCTTGTCGTCTTCGAAGGTGTAGTTGTACCAACCGCACCTGTCCTTTGCGGCAGTCATGGTCACGGTAGTCTTGTCATCCAACTTGATTATGGGAGCGTAGAAACGCCACTCACTGTCGTTTTGTGGTGGAAGAATGCTGATGGTCTTTGCCGCTATGGCACCTTGGGCTCCTGCCAAGACTGCTGCCGCAGATAAAGCGAAAGTCTTGTAGATTTTTTTCATGTTATCCTCCTATAAGTGTAATATTCCTTTTCTCCAAAAGAAATGTATAGTCTAATTTACAGGAAATCACATGAATTTTTGGATATACAAAAAAACGTGCCTTACGACACGCTTTTTTGCAAACTCATAAGAGAATGATGGTTATTTGTACTCGTCGCCTTCCAGCTTTTTGCCGAGGATCTTGTACTTGGCCTTAATAACATTTTTGAGAATGGGCCAGCCTAGTTTTTCGAAGGGCTTTTCCCAGAGCTTGTCGGCAGTTTGCTTGACGATGTTGTCAATGTGCTGCGGGAGCCATTCTTCCTTGAAGTCGGGGGCAAGGCCGGCATTCTTTGCCATGGCGATGTAATCAGCGTTTAGGGCGTTATAGGCGCCTTTGCGAATAAAGTGAATCTTTTCCTTGAAGTTGAAACGCTTTTGCAGGAGTTTGCGCTTAACGAAACCTGCACCTTGTGCAATCAGTTCCTGATAGGCGAAGGTCACCTGGGTGTCGGTATGGTAAAGGGCCGCCATACGGACTTCAGCTTCGTCAAAAATGTCGGCAAGACCGATTTCAAGGCGACGTACAACATCGTAGAAGGTGCTTTGTTCCGGCGTTTCCAGCAAGTGAGTGTAGAAGGCGCCGAGAGCTTCCTGCTTGATGTACATGAAGAAACTCTGAAGGTGCGGGCGCACTTCGTTATTCTGGGTTAGAGAAATCACGTCGGCAGTACTTGCTTCCGCACGCTTGATGAAGTCTGCAAAGTTATTCTGGAAGTAAACGATGGAGTCGTTTATCAAGAGCATGCGCTCAATGCTGTCCAGACCGGCGAAGTTGCCGCGGCCGTTGGCTAGATCCTTAAGGAATCTGCGCCACATACCAAAGTCAAAACCGTGATTCTCCGTAAGGTAGAGCGAAATTTCATTTTCCTTAAGGAACCTTTTTGTTTCTTCGGAAAGTTCTCGCTTGTTGGTTAGCAGGATTACGGTAAAGTCTGTTTCCGCTAGGTGTTTGAGTGCAAAGCGGACATACCCGGGGAGGGTATCCCCGAGCTGGTATGAAGCATAAAGTACAACTTTTGATCTAGAGGCCATCTAGTCTCCAATATAATTAACGTCTGCCGCTGCGTCCACGTCCACCACGGCCTTTAGCAAGTTTTTCACCGAAGGCCTTGGCGCCTGTAGACTTTTTGCCGCCTCTGCTTCCACCGCGGGAATCGTCGTCACGGGAACCGCGTCCACCACGAGAACTTCCGCGTCCGCCGCGGGCGTCGCGACCGGTACGTTCAAAGCTCGGTTCGTCATCGGCGCCGCGACGGCCCTTACGGCCACGACCACGGCTGCCCACGGATGCGTAAGCCGGTGCGTAATCGTCGTCGAAATCGCGATCGTCTTCGGGCTGGCTCAGGTAACCCATGGCTTCGGCTGCTTCTGCACGGTCCATGCGTTCGTTGAAGTTACGTGCATCCTCATCTACATCGCGACGGGTGCGGCGGCTCTTTTTCGGTTCCGGAGAAAGCTTTTCGATGATGGAGAAATCCACCTGGCCACGGAGAGGATCCACACGGAGGAGCTGGGCAATCACCTTGTCGCCACGGCGGAAGGTGCGTCCACTGCGCTTGCCGAAAGCAAGACCCTGGTCTGCATTGAATACGTAGAAGTCATCACCTGCAATATCGCGGTAACGGCAGAGGCCTTCTGCAATAGGATCGGTGATGGAAAGGTAGATGCCCCATTCCTCGATGCCGTTCACTGTAGCTTCAAAGTTATCGCCGATGCGATCCTTCAGGAGCCAAGTGGAGCAGACCTTGATGGCCTGGCGTTCCACCTTCATGTTCTTGATTTCGTTGGCGGAAATCAAGTCGCAAACATCGATGACGCTTTCCTTACGTTCGGCGGAAATTTCCTTGCCCTTGCGAGCCAATTCACGATGGCACCACAAGTCGGCATAACGACGGATGGGAGAAGTAAAGTGAGAGTAGTCCTGCCAATTCAAGGCGAAGTGACCGAAGCTGTTGCTGTCGTAGTGGGCCTTCTGCATACTACGGAGAATACGGTTGGTGAGAGTTTCGTCGTCACCAGCCTTCTTCACCAAATGTTCGTACAGCTTGAATGCGGTAGGATTCAAGTTGGTATCGCCACTGCGGGGCTTGCCCAGTTCGCGGAGCATCACCGGAGAACCCTGGAACAGGTTGGGGTACATGTAGTACAGTTCCATGATGTCCTTGGTATCCGGAGCTTCGTGGATACGGTAGATGCCCTGGAGACCGCGCTTCTTCAGTTCCTTGGCGCAGCAGTTGTTTGCGATCAACATACATTCTTCAACCCAGGAGTTGGAGATGTCCGTAGTGCGGGGATAAATGTCGGTGGGCTCGCCGGCTTCGTTGAAGTGGCAGCCCATTTCGGTGCTCTTGAATTCCAGGAGGCCATCCTTGGTACGGTTTGCCTTAAGCTTTGCGGTGACTTCTGCAAGAACCTTCATTTCGGCATCGCCTTCTTCCCACAGCTTTTTTGCCTGCTGGTAGGTGAGGGAACGGGTAATGCGGACGATACTGCGATGAAAATCCCAACTGAGAACGTTGGCGTTCTTGTCCAACTCGATCATACAGGTGTGGGCGCAACGGTCCACATCTTCGTGCAGGGAGCAGATGTCGCTGGAAAGTTCATCCGGAATCATGGGCACTGCGGTCCAGGGCAGGTACTGGGTGTAGCTGCGTTCCAGCGCTTCTTCGTCCAGGGCGCTGCCTTCGGGAACATAGTAGCTCACGTCTGCAATATGGACGCCCAGCTTGTAGCCGCCATCTTCTGTACGTTCGATAGAAATGGCGTCGTCATGGTCCATGGCGCCTTCGGGGTCGATACAGAGGATGGTGGTCTTGCGGTAATCCACGCGACCCTTGAAATCTTTTGCGGTAGGAGCCTTGATGGTCTTGATGTAATCCTGGATTTCCTTGCTGAAGCCCTTGGGAAGGTTTGCTTCTTCCATAAACTTCTGGGTGATTTCCTTCCAGGTCATGGAGATGAGATCAGCGGAATGATCCACCTTAGCCAAGTAGCTGTGCTTGAGACGCGGGTGCGGATACAGGGTGAAGCTGATGACTTCCCCTTCCTTGCCAGGAGCCTGACGGCGGTGGCACATCTCGAATTCCTTTTCGGTTTCCAGTTCGGTTACGACCCAGTCTTCTTCGCCGACCTGATGGAGAACGCCACGACGTACGCGGGTGCTCTTGTCTTCGGTCTGGCGGCGGCTACGGGCGCCCGGGCGACGATTGTCTTCGCCACCTTGCTCGGCAACCTTCTTGAGACGCTTTTCACGCTTTTCTTCCAACGGTTCGCCATCGCCAATCTGGTATTCCTTATGGTTGGTGCGCTTGAGAACGCCCTGTTCCACAAGTTCGGCCAGGAGTTGCTTAAAAGCCATTTTCTGCTTTTTGGGGAGACCCAGGGATGCGCGGAGACGGCTTCCCACCATGGATTCTTCACGAAGAACGGCGACAATTTGTTCGACCGTAGGTAACTGCTGTGCCATTTTAGGCCTCCTTATTTGCGGCGCTGTCAGCCGCGGCTTCCGTTTGCTTACAAGCCTCTATTTCCTGCTTCTTGTAGGGCAATGCGGATTCTATCAAATCGTGCATTTCATCTCTAAAGTCGTTCATTGGCTTGTCGGCATAATCTTCCGGCTTCTGCAGCGGATGAACTACGATAGTGACGTCACCGGGAGTCAACGAAAACCTCGTCTTCGAAAGACGATCTCCGGTACCTATTAATGTAATTGGTAAAATCTTGAAATGTTGTTCTTTCGCCATGCGAAATATTCCATTTTGGAATTTAAGCATGTGCCCGTCGTTGCTGCGGTGCCCTTCGGGAAAAACGGTGATGGTGTAACCCTTGGAAAGACGGTCGCTAACTAGTTTTCCCATGCCGGCGTTTTTGCGGGGATCTTTGTGGTTGACGGGAATGCAGCCGATGTGGTTGAGGATCCAGCCGAAAACCGGGATGTACCAAAGTTCGCCCTTGGCGATGAAGGATGTGCTGGTGACACCGGGCCAAAGGACGTTGATATCCAGGAAGCTTTGATGGTTTGCCACAATGACGTAGTCGTTTGTTTCGGGAATGTTTTCCTTGCCGACAATATTCAGCTTGATTCCGAAAACCTTGAATACCACCCGGAAGAACTTAATGCAAATCTTGGTACACTCCTTGGATTGCCCCATAAGTCCACCACGGATAAGTACGTAGGGGACACCAGCTATCACCATGGCGGTAGCTGTGATGAAGTAGTAAAGGATTGCTCTGATGAATGACATTTTTCTTGTTCTCTTAAGGGTAATCTATAAAAAAAAGACCCCGAAGGGCCTTTTTAATTACGATTTATGAATTATGAGTTATGAGATGGGAAATGGGTTCCCCTTGCAACTAAATAAGTTTCCAGTCCAAAGTTTGGCCGGCGGCGAGGGGGACTACGCCGTTGACGACTGCGGGAACGGTCCAGCTTTCCTTGACAACTTCAATCTGCTTTGTGGTGCGGGGGAGACCGTAGAAGTCTGCGCCGAAGCCTGCGATGAAGTTGGGAAGCTTGTCCAGGGCGCCTGCGCGGTCGAATTCCTGCACGAGAAGGGGGATGGCTACGGGAGCGCTGTAGACGCCCGCTGCCCCGCAGGGACATTCCTTTTTACCCTGCTGGTGCGGGGCAGAGTCCGTGCCGAGGAAGAACTTGGGATTGCCGCTGAAGGCTGCTTCTCTAATAGCGGCACGGTCTTCAGGCCTCTTCGGCAACGGCTTGCAGAAATGATGAGGCCTGAGGGCGTCTCCAATGACGTCGTCCAGAGTCATCATCAAGTGGTGAACGGTAAAGGTTGCGGCCACGTTTGCCGGCAGGCGCTTTACTGCTTCCACAGCCTTTGCGCTGGAAAGATGTTCAAACACAATCTTCAGTTTCGGGAACTTTTCTGCGAGAATTTCCACGCGCTTGATAAAGGCGGGTTCGCGGTCCAGACAGAATTCGCCCGGTTCTTCACCATGAACGCAAAGAACGAGACCAAGTTTTTCCATCATAGCCACCACGGGGAACACGGCTTCGAAATCGCTAATGCCGTCGGCACTGTTGGTGGTGACGCCTGCGGGATAGTACTTGCCTGCCACAACGCCTACGGCCATCATGTCCTTCAAATCCTGTTCTGTATAGTTGGGATTCAACTTGAAGGTCATGAGCGGTTCAAAGTCCGGGCGCACGTCTGCAGCTGCAGCAAGGATTTCTTTCTTATACTGAGCAATTGAGGCTGCGGAAGTCATTGCGGGAACTGTATTCGGCATGATGATGGCGCGGCCAAATTGAGAAACGAGGTCGCGTACATAACCGGGCATCAAGTCGCCCTGACGAAGATGGGCATGAAAATCGTCTGGTAAAGGCAGGAGCATAATTAATTACGGCTTAGAGTTAATGAAATGGCTAGGACTGCTTCCTGTGTTGGTGAAATCTCGGAACAAGGCTCTTGAAATTTCGCTGTCGGAATTCAGCCAGTAATCAAAGGAGTGCGGCTCTGTTAAAGTTTTCCTGTGAAGGAAGCTTATGTTACAGTTCAGGTCCTTGGTCATCAAAAGATCGTGGGTCACAATGATGATGGTGGTTTTGAACAGCATTCGCATGTTGTCAATCAGCGGCAACAAGTTACGACGGTTATAGTTGTCCAAACCTGCAGTGGGTTCATCCATCAAAAGCAACTTCGGGTCCATTGCCCAGGAACGGGCGATTGCTACACGCTTCTGCATACCCACGGAAAGCTGGTGGGGGAACATGTCCGCCTCTTCACGGACTCGCATCAAATCCATGGCCATCTTGACTTTTTCGTCGATTTCTTCGGGGGAACCCATTTTATGGTAACGCAGAGGCAATGCAATATTGTCCCGGACCTTCAGGTTTGAAATGAGGGCTCCGTTCTGGAAAACAAGACCTACCTGGCGTTTTGCAACTTCCAGAGCAGTCAAACGTTCGGGAGGGATGTATTCACCGAAGTAATAAATGTTTCCTCGGGTGGGGCGGACAAGGCCTGCAATGATTCTGAGCAAGGCGCTTTTACCTTGGCCGGAACCGCCGCCGATGCAAAGGGTCTCCCCTCGGGTTACAGTCAAGTTGACGTTGCGAATAAGTTCTTTCTGCTCGTCATCCTCGCGACGCTTGAAAAAGCTCACAGCGCGAGGCTGGGAGAACATGTTGCCGGCAAGGTCGTTGTAGGCAAGGCTTATGTTTTCAAGTCTTAAAGCTTCGTCTTGCATTAGATAAGCGTGTTGAGGTTATTGATGTAGTCAACGAAATAGAAAATGGAAAGAACCACGTCGGCGCACACAACATAGAGGAAGGACTTAATAACGGAACGGGAGGTTGCCTTGGGAACCTGGCGCACATCGCGGGGAATGTTCAAGGCCTGGTAGCAAGCGTTTGTCGTGATGATGGCCCCGAAGATGAGAGGCTTAAGAACGATAAAGACAAAGTCGGTCAGCGTAAGTGCGTTTAGGATTTCTGTACTGAGGTAGGACCAGGTCAGCTGAATGTTGATGATGTTCCCTGTAAGAAGGATGATTCCCTTGGTAAGCAGGAACCCTGAAATGATGGCGCTGGTGCTGAAGATGATGTTCATGAAGAACATGGCGATGCATCCGCCAAAGAGACCTGGCATAACAAGGTAACGGATGGGATCCACGCCCATAGTTGCCAGGGCGTCCACTTCGGAGTTGATCACCATGCTTCCGATGTATGTTGTAAGGGATGATCCGCTTCGACCTGCAATCAAGAATGCGGTGAGGATGGGACCCAACTCTCGGACAATCACGACCACAATGAGACTACCCACCACATCGGACAAACCCATTTTGCCCATAAGTGAAATCACTTCGATAATCACCACGGTACCGAACAAGGTGGCCACGATGAACAGGATGGGGAAAATTTCCACACCTGTAAAGAATGTCTGCATGATGATGTTTCTTGTGTCGGTCTTGAAATTACGATTAGAAGAGAAAAGACTCTTTATGGCGTTCCAAAACAAAGCAACCTGCTGGCCCGAAGGGCGATGCAGCAGAAAAAGACCCAACTTATGGAATATCTTTCCAAAGATGGTCAGTCGTTGCCAGTTTCTAACGTTCTTCTTTTTCTTCATTCTTCCGGCTTATGGCGTAAAGAATATCGTTCCACAGCTGATCAAGTCCGGTCTTCTTGATGGAGCTTACGCAGAGAGGTTTTTCTTCGAGATCGAAGTTTTCCTGGATAAGCTTAAGACCCTTGGCCAGTTCAGACTGATTTACCTTGTCGCGTTTGCTTGCAATCAGCAATACTGGGCAACCGGTTTCACGGATGCTTTCCACCGTTTCGATATCGATGTCGTGTCCTCCGTGGCGGATATCCACCAGATAGACGAGACCTTTCAGATCCTTGCACTTTTCCACGTATTCGCGGATAAAGTCCGACATTTCGTCACGTTTGGAATTGCTGACTTTGGCAAACCCTACACCTGGTAAATCTACTAGAAAAAATTCCCTGTTGACCTTGAAAAAGTTCAGTTCATGGGTTTTTCCGGGGGTGGAACTGACTTTTACGAAGTTTTTGCGACCCATGAGGGCATTCATCAAGGAGGATTTGCCCACATTGGAACGGCCGAGGAATGCCACCTGCGGCAAACGTTCCTTGGGAAGACCGTTCAGGCTGACTGCACTTTTGACAAATTCCACAGATGTGATCTTGTAGCCACCGACGGTAACGGGAGCCTGGGCGGTCACCTTGATGGGACGAGCTAATTTACCCACAAGTTTCTTCGGGGCGTTCTGCGGTTCGTTCTTTTTGACTTCGGGACTCATAGGCTTACTCTTCCTTCGAATGCTCGGAGCATGGTGACTTCGTCGACAAATTCCAAATCGCTGCCCATGGGGATGCCGCGGGCGAGGCGGGTACGCTTTACCGGGACTCCCTGCAACAGACGGTCGATCATGAGGGCGGTGCTGTCTGCTTCGGTGCTACTGCCCAGGGCCAGGACCAGTTCCTCAATGCCTTCTTCCTTGATTCGGTTTACCAGCTGAGGCAAGTGGAGGTGCTCGGGGCCGATGCCGTCCAGGGGAGAAATGGTGCCGCCAAGAACAAAGTAAAGGCCTTTGTAGATTCCGGACCGTTCGAACGGAATGATGTCGGAACTTTTTTCCACGACGCAGATGGACTTGGCCCCGCTGCGTTCGCGGCAAGTGTTGCAGACTTCGTCTTCGGTGAAGGCGTGGCAACACGGACAAGGATGAACCTTGGTGGAGGCGTTGATCAAGTTTTCCGCAAAGCGTTCAACGTCACTCTTGCTTTGGGACAAGATGTGGTAGGCCAGGCGGCGGGCGGTCTTTTGGCCTACGCCGGGAAGGCTTGCAAATTCGCCAATAAGGGCTTCCAAACTTTGCGGTTCAACGTTCATTAATTATTTGTCCAGCTGTAGGATTCTGTGATGCAATACTTCAGTTGCGTTGCGGTAAGGCCGAGATTCGTAATTGCGGAATGAATTGCCTGGGAATCGTCCAGTTCCACGGCGTCTGCAAGTTGCAGCAACTGGCCCAGACGGCCGGTGCGGTTAAGGAGTGCTTCCTGCATTTCGTCGTCTGTGGGCGCGTCGGGAAGGATGGTTTCCAGCGGGGCGCGTACAAGTGCGTCCATACGGCTGAGGAGTCCCACCATGAAAGCCTTGGCACAGAAAGAATCGTTCTGAGAATCCATTTCGCGGGCAAGCGTTTCCAGGAACTTGGCGCGTTGGCTTACGTTCTGGAACAGGGGCGATGCCTGAGGCGTCATACCCATTTCAGGGCGAGCGTAAAGCATGAGCATAAGCCATTCGTGGATGTTGCGCATGCCCACCCAGACGATGGCGTCCTTCACCGTTTCAATCTGGCTGTGCTTTGTATCGGAACTGGAGTTCACGAAACGCAGCAGGTTGGTTGCTATGTCGGTGTTCTTGCTGAGGCTTTCGCACAGGTCTTCAAGAGACGGGCGGGAGCGGAGCAGGAGGATCAGCTGCAAAATGGTTGCAGAGGTGGCGTCAATCTTTCTGCCGGTAACAAGTTCCGGCTTGGCAAAGAAGAAACCCTGGAAGTAATCGTAGCCTGCATCCTGGCAACGCTTGAAGGTTGCTTCGTCTTCCACCTTTTCTGCCAGGAGCTTGATTCCAAGAACTTGGAAGAATCCTGCGGCTTTGGTCATGGCTTCCAGGCTGTTATCCACCACGTCCATCTTAACATAGCTGACGTAGGGGAACAACGGTTTAAAGCGCTGGATGAACTCGTCGTTGAAGATGAAGTCGTCCAAGGCGATTTCGAAGCCCAGGGATTTGTAACGCTGGATTGCCTTGACTACGGCGTCGTCTACTTCCACGTCTTCCAGGACTTCCAGTACAAAGTACTTGGGGTTCAGGAGGCCGAACAAGTTGTCCAGCAGCATGTTTCTGCTGCAGTTGACGAAGGCCTTGTTGTTGCCGATAAGGCGCTGGATGCCGATATTGTTCAGCACGTTTTCCAGCACCTGTGCGGTCGCTAAAACATCGCTGGCAATAATCGCCGTATCGCTGGTCGGGGAATCCCTGAACAGCAGTTCATAGGCGAAAATCTTCCCATCGCGATCAAGAATCGGCTGACGAGCTAAGTAGGCGAGTGTTTCCATAGGTAGTGGCTAGTGGTTGGTGGTTAGTGGTTAGTGGTTAGTGGTTGGCGGTTAGTGATGCTGGAAACGTTTTTTACCTGCATACCCTGTTTACTAACCACTGCTTACTAATCACTATTTTAAAGTCCTGTTTACTAACCACTAATCACTGTCTACTGAATTTAACGCGAAGTGTTAAATTCTAGCGGACTTGATACCGAAGAGCAAGATGCTGCGTGCGCCTGCGTCCCAGAGCTTATCCATGATGGCGTTGGCATCTTCCTGGGGCACCATGGCCTTTACGGAGTACCAGTCGCGGCCGTGGAGCTTTGCAACGGTAGGAGCGTCCAGACCCGGAGTCAGAGCTACAGCCTGATCGAGAACTTCTGCGGGGCAGTCGTATTCGATCATCATGTAGGACTGGGCCACAAGCTTACCCTGGATACGGCGGATCAGGGTGTTGACTTCTTCGAGGTCGGTCTTCTGGGGGTTGCAGTAGAGGGCTGCGTTGGAACGGAACAGGGGTTCACCGATAATACGGAGGCCAGCCTGCTTCAAAGTCGTACCGGTTTCCACCACGTCCACGATAGCGTCGGCAACACCGAGGCTAACGGAGATTTCCACGGCGCCTTCCAGAACCACAAAGTTCATGGGCTTCTTGTAGTAGCCTTCAACAATGTTGGGGAAGGAGGTGGCGATGGTGGAGTTCTTCAGTTCGTCGAGAGTCTGGATGGGGCTTTCGTTGGGAACTGCGGCGCACATCTTGGAAGCGCCGAAAGGCAGGTCCAGAACCTTAACCGCCGGGCTCTTGGCTTCGGCGTTGAAGTCGATACCGGTAATGCCGGCGTCGATGATGCCCTTGCCCACGTACATCGGGATGTCGCTGGGGCGGAGGAAGAAAAATTCGATACCGTTCTTGGTGTCGATCTGGGTCAATGTCTTGTAGGGCTTGGATGCTTTGTAACCGCAGGCCTTCAAAAGTTCCTGGGTGGGTTCAAAGAGCATGCCCTTATTCGGGAGAGCTACCTTAATC
>JAKSIB010000047.1 GCA_024399065.1 Fibrobacter sp.
CAGCCTTTTCAGCTTCGATCTTGGCGAGAGCCTTAGGACCGAGCTTTGCCTTCTTAGCCTTAGCAGCCTTCGGAGTGGCAACCTTACCTTCAATGGAACGGCCAGCCTTAGCTTCGTGGAAGAGTTCCATGATGCCAGCCTGCTTGAGGAGGCTACGGACGGTGTCAGACGGCTGTGCACCAGTCATGAGCCACTTGAGAGCCTTTTCCTGATCGAACTTGATTTCAGGATTCTTGGTGTTCGGGTTGTAGAAACCGACCTGTTCGATAAAGCTATCGTCGCGTGCCTTACGGCTGTCGATAACGACTACGCGGTAGATCGGGTTGTGACGCTTACCAAAGCGGGAAAGACGGATAGCGGTTGCCATTTTTGACCTCTTTTTTGCCTCAGACGAGGCTGTTTAAATGTATCCCGGAAACCGGGCTTATTCTGTTTTGATGCCAAATATAACAATTAAATCTTGTCTGTAAAGGACGGCAATGTAAAATTTTTCCGTTGTTTACATATAAACTAACTAAATTTGTATACGGAAAAAGGTTAAAAATGGCGAAATTTGAATAAAATTCGGCGATTTTTGAAAGAACGAGTTGACGTAATCTTTGGAATGTTTGTATTGAGTCTACGTGGTGCATTTCAACGTGTTTTTTTTGTAAGGATTGTTTTTACGATAATTTTGCCACGAAATGAGATGATTTAATCTATTTTTTTACAAAAATGGGGGTCATATGATTGCAAAGCTGATTGCAACAATTTTGTTTATCGCATTTCCATTGTATGCAATAGGTGTATCGGTGTATACATTGGATGAGCAGTTATCATCAGAAAACAATACAACATTAAGATTCAAGGTTGTTAATAATTCCGAAGATACCTTGAATGGGATTGAACTTCGATATCATGTGAAACAGGATTCTGCATCAATTGTTGATCCTGTTATTTATCATATGCCAGGGGGTATGGCCAATTGGGTTTATAATGGTGAAAATTCGGAAACGTTGGTTATTTATTTTCCGAATGTAATTTTAATTCCTGGAGACACGTTGGGCGGGGATGCAGGCTTTGTTCTTGGTTTGTACGCAAAAGATTGGGGGCTTTGGTCTAAAAATGATGACCCCTCGCAGCCTGCGGATAGATATTTCAGATTGACAAAAAATGTGGATGTTGTTTCTAATGGCCGAAAAGTGATGGTTGCTGGCGATAAGGTTAGTGGTTGTCCTGAAATCAAATTTGTTGAGGTAAAGAATAATGAGATTTCGTTGCAAGTAATGCAATGGCAGAAAACTGATGCTAGTACAATAAATATCGCTAGTGCAGGGGGGGACATCGCTGTTGTTGATTTAAAATTTGTCAAGGAGGACTCTCTTGGAAATAAAATTTGGCGTGGTTTTGCAAATGTGCAAGTTAATAACCGTGGTGAATTTTGGGCAGAATGCAAAGGGCATATGATTGCCTATTTTGCATTTGGTTGGAAACCAGAAAATGGACGTGCTGCAGTTGAACAGAACTTATGGGAAACAGATTCAACTTTTGTATATGCCGATTTTGATAGGGGATATAATCAAGGTTTATCTGATGGCCAATATTTATCTCTTTTGAAAGATAATGAAGGCAAATATCTTGATGCTAGGTTGTCCTCTAATTGGAAGTTTTATCGGGCTTGGGAAAATCCCGATGCAAATCCTTTGCCAACAATAATTTCGTCTCCAATCCTTCAATATGAAGAGAATGATATTGATTCTTTGATACTATCATGGAATAAGGTGGAAGGAGCTGATTGGTATCATTTGATTGTAATGAAAGATTCTGTTTATGGAGACACTGTCATCTCGAAATTTACACAAAAAAATGCAGTTAAAGTTGCTGCTCCTGCCGTGGGTAACTATTTTTGGTTTGCAGATCCGCTTGTGGAAGTTGGGAATGATGTATTTGAAGACGGGGTGGATTATTTCGTCGTTGGTGGAGATGATGCGGATTATAACGCAAAGGATTATGATGACAAAATCCCTGTTTTAAGGAAACCTTGGTATAAAAGACTTGGTAGCTGGGCAAAAAAAACAGCAGAAAAGGCTGCTGAATATTTTGCTCCCGTGGTATATGCGATTGTGACGGACAATGTTAACGTTACGTATGCGAAGGACAATTATTTCTTGCACACTAGTCCTCTCGGCATTATTCAAATATTTACTCATGTAGAAACGATTCGTACAAAAGTTGTTCCTGTGGTCAAAAATATGACTTGGTTGAATTACTCTTATAAACAAGAGTATCTTTTCAATTTACCATTGAGTGATAAATGCTTGGGCCAAGATGCGTTCTGTGCTATGAAGGATACTAGGATGATGGTGACGAACTGGGATGGAACGGGGTTCAATTGGAATAATTGGAATAAATTATTTACCAAGAATCAGGACTTTGCTGTGCATAATCGTTGCTGGCTTACTATGGCTCAAATGATCAATCATCATAAGGGTGGTAGTATTTCTACAGATGAAATTCTCTACTATGTGAGGGACGACTTTAGTGATACTTCATATGGAGGTCCCATTGAAACGATTCAGGCGGTTAATCATTCTTTAGGAATGGGTGCTTTAAGCCGAATTGCTTATACTGCAGCAAAGAACACTTTTGCAAGTAGCGGAATTCTTCCTGTAGTTGACGGCTGGTATATGGGACCTCCGCCTCTATCCACGATAGTGAATGAACTTGAGCGTGGAAATGTTATTGGTGTGTCTCAATTGAATGCTGGGCTTAGTGGTGGACATTCTATGGTTTTAAATGGATATAAAATTAAGGTTAACGGTGAAGTTTATATTCATTTGTTGAATGTGGATAACCTAGGCACTTCAGAATGGCGTCGCTATACAAATGTTTCTCTTTTGGGCATTGATGTTGCTGCTTTGACAGTGCTAAATGGTGTTGGAAAACTTGTAGATTTGATTATAAAGGCTGCGTCTGATGAACCTTGGAAAAACTACATAACTGCGGATTTATTCTTTAGCTATTATGTTCCCCCAATAAACGCTAAGGGTATAAGTGCTGACGGTAATGTTTTTATAGATAGAGACAAAGATGGTGTTGTCAATTATGATGAATATCGGTTTGGGACGGATCCCTATAACAGTGATTCAGATGGAGATGGATTAAATGATTCGGTGGAAGTCTATCAGGCGTCGCGTTGCCGTTACGAAATGAAAAAAAATGTTTGGGATGTTGATGGGGACAATCTTAGTGCTCCTGCAGATAGGGATTCGGACGGTGATGGCTTTTGTGATGATCAGGAAAATGGTTATTTGGGTGAAGGCGTTCAAGGCTCGTGTGATAGATTTAATGCGGCTGAATATCCAACCAATCAAGCACCACGGTGTGTTGACATTATTGCACCTTTGGTTGCGAAAGCTCAATTAAGGATGAACGACCGATCTTATTGTGTTGATTTGATGGGTAATCCTTGTATTGTTGCCTCTTATGGGACGGATTTTATTGAAGATTATGGAGTAATTCTTGGTGTGGGTGCAAAAGTGGGGGCGATATACTCGTCAAAATCAGTTTTAATGCGGGATCGCTCTGTTGTTTATGATCAAATCATTACCGGTGGGAGTGTTGTGTCCCAAAGTTCCAATGTGGTTGTTGGCGGTGATAAAATGGAGTCTTCGAAATTTATGTATTTATTTCCATTGATTTTTGAAAAGACTCTCTCTATAGCTGAAAGCTTTGAAGGCAATTTTTCCCATGTCTACTCAAGTGTTGTTAATGCTGGGGAGTCTGTATATTATGATGATCTTTTTGATGCAAAAGCATCGTCCACCGTTTACATGTTTAATTCTAATTCTGAGTTGATTGTCAATGAATCTGGAACAAGATTGGTTGGGGGGATTAGTTTTCAATCAGGATCAAGAATAAATATGACTGATAAAGGCAACATTGAATTGCATGTTGGAGAACGTTTTCAATGGAATGGTGCTATTGTTGATAACGACGTAGTTCATGCCGCTCAGAATATCGTCGTATACTATTATGGAACGGAGACTGCTTATATTCAAACAAATTTTGCAGGAACAATTATCGCTCCAAATGCGAAGGTTGTCGTTGGACAATCTGGCAAGGAATTTTATGGATCTATTCAGGCGAAGGAAATTGTTGTTCATCAGAACACAAAATTTACGTGGGTTCCGTATGTTGCTCCAGAAAAAAAGTCTGTAATAGCTCAGAACGAATCGCCGATGTTTAATAAATTTTTGATTTATTAGGGGGGGAGGATGAAGGTAGTTGTCTTTTGCTTGATTGTTTTTTTGTTGTCTGCTTGTTATGTGGAAGAACCGGGAACGATTTGCAAAGAATATGATTCCTCGGTTACTGTGAGTGTCGTCTTAAACGAATCCGTTGATAGTGTTGCCTATTTCGTAAATGGAGAACGGGTTTGTTTTTCTGCGAATTCCAAGGGTGAGTATATTGAGCAAGGAGTCTTTTGTAAAGAAGAAAACTGTGTTAAGGAGCCCTTACAGGGCGGTTCACGTTGGATTGTTGATTATTGCTCTTTAGGGGCATTGTGTGATAACCTTAATTTGTCCTTGGATGAAATCCATGTTTTGCTCTTTACAGAAAAGGTTGTGGATACGCTACGTTTCGCTAATAGAGATGGCCTAAATCTTGAATTTGGAAAATTTTATCGTGTGTATAGAGTGACAGACTCGGTAGCTGCGAATGTCTTGAATGGAGATTCCTTTGTAAAGGGATCCTGTGAACAAGGAATTTGTGTAACCAATCACAAGAGTACCTTTGGAATGTGCAGAACAATGGAAGTTGATGGCGTTGAAAGGAAAAACGCTTGTACTTCTGCTTGGATTTCTGATTTCCATGAGAATAATCTTTACTAACTCTGCAAGATGTAGCGCGGAGTCGGTGAAATCAAAGTAAATAAACACTTAGGACTTTTATACGAAACTTGAAACTTTAGTTTCTTAGTTGAGTTATCCTCTTTGAGGAAGTCCTTAGTGAGAAAAATCCTCTTTGTGGACGTGCTGGGCCCCTCACGTCTTTACTTCTTCTTTTTGATCTTCGATCCAAAAGCCGGCGGCTCGGCAATGCCAGAGCAAGCTCTGGCGCTGCACTCGCCTTAGTGCTTTTTCTTCTTCTTGTTCTTGTCTTTGGGCGGGGTGTAGTTGGAACCAATCGGGTTGCCGCCGTTTTGCTTGCGGGCGAAGTCTCCCACCTTCTTGAACATTTCCTTCATGGTCTCGTACTGCTTGAGCACGGCGTTCACGCGACCGATCTCGGTGCCGGAGCCCTTGGCGATACGGTCCTTGCGGCTGCCGTTGATGATGCTCGGGTTCTTGCGTTCCTTGGGGGTCATGGAACTGAGGACTGCTTCCACGTAAACCAGTTCCTTTTCGTCGATCTGGTCCATGGGGAGCTTGTTCAGGCCTGGGATGAGGCTCAAAATGCTCTTGATGCTGCCCAGCTTCTTGATGGTGCGCAGCTGGTTCAAAAAGTCGTTTAGGTCGAAGGTGTTGTTCAGGATCTTTTTCTTAAGGTCCTTGGCGTCCTTTTCGTCGATGACCTGCTGTGCACGTTCCACGAGGGAGACCACGTCGCCCATGCCGAGGATTCGGCTGGCCATACGGTCGGGGTGGAACAGGTCGATTTCGTTCAGCTTTTCGCCAACGCCGATGAAGCAGATGGGAACGCCGGTCATCTTCTTGATGGAGAGGGCTGCACCGCCGCGGGTGTCGCCATCCATCTTGGAAAGGCAGACGCCGGTGAACTTGAGGCGCTGCCAGAAGGTTTCGGCAACGTTCACGGCTTCCTGACCGATCATGGCGTCAGCCACAAATAGCACTTCGTCAGGATGGACGGCTTCCTGTGCCTGTTCCAGTTCCTGCATCAATTCTTCGTCGATCTGCAAGCGGCCTGCGGTATCGTAGATCACCAGGTCAAAGCCGTTATCCTTGGCGTACTGGTAGCCGTGCTTGATGATTTCCACAGGATTGCCCTGGCCTTCGTCGTAGACGGGGATGCCGATGGACTTGCCCAGCACCTGCAGCTGCTTGATTGCTGCCGGGCGGTAAACGTCGGCTGCCACCAGCAGGGGCTTGCGCTTCTTCTTGGTGCGCATCCAAAGGGAAATCTTGCCTGCAAAAGTAGTCTTACCGGAACCCTGGAGACCCACCATCATGATGCCCACGGGAGCGGGAGCGGAGAGGTTGATTTCCTTGGTTTCACCACCCATGACGTCTACAAGTTCGTCGTGGATGATCTTCACAATCTGCTGACCCGGGGTCACGGAAGTCAGGACCTCGGAACCGAGAGCCTTTTCCTTGACGGCCTTCACGAAGTCGCGGGTCACATTAAAGTTAACGTCTGCTTCCAAGAAGGCGCGGCGGACCTCGCGAAGGGATTCCGCAACGTTTTCTTCGGTAAGCTTGCCCTGCCCACGCAGGTTCTTGAGGGTATTTTCTAGAGAATCAGTCAGCTGTGAAAACATAGTGGGGGCAAATATAGTAATTATGAATTACGATTTATGAGTTGCGAGAGGGGTGTGGTGCGGTTTTGCGGGAAGTTCACTTGATACAGTTGTGCACGGTTTTTGAATTGCGGCGGCCTTATCCCGTGCTGTAATATTTATATTCTTGATGTTAAAACCGATTTGAATAGGAATATTTATGCACAAATCCTTGAAAACTGCCCTTTGGGCTCTGCCGATGATAGCTTTGGCAAATTGCGCCTCCAGCGAAAATGCCGCTCCCGCTGTTATTTCTACTGCAGGTGGCCCTGCCAGCATGGCTGTGGCATCGGCCAATGCGGCAAGTGTTCCGCCCACCAGTTGCAGCCCCGACGAATTTGAGGAAGTCGGCGGCGCCAACAAGATGACCAACGGCGACATGGAATATGGCGACGGTGGCTGGTACCTGTGGATCAAGGAAGATGGACGCAAGACTGCCAAGGTGGAAAGCAAGATTGGTGTTCCTGGCATTGGCGTGAACTGCACCAACGGCGCCCAGGTCATTGTGACGGAATTGCCGGACCCTTGGTGGGGCCTGCAGCTCCAACCGCCTAAGTTCCTTGCAGACTCCGCTTACTACACTCTGTCCTTTGTGGCTAGAGGTAACATGGCTATGAACGCCGTGGTCCAGGGTGGCCCCGATACGGAATACAAGCAGAAGGAAAGTGCATCCTACGCCTTGACTCCGGAATGGCAGACTTACTCCATGACCTTCCTTGCCGACCAGAAGGGTTACGGCCTGAACAACGTTACTTTCCAGATCGGTATCCAGAAGGGTTGGATGCAGATTGACAACGTGTCCATCGAAAAGCAGGGCGATCTGGACACCACTTGGTATGCTGAAGCGGATACCCGCATTGCAGAGATCCGCCAGACTGATTTCGAAGTGAAGGCAAACCCGGGCGAAGAAGTTTCCGTGAAGCTTGTCCGTCATGATTTCCCCTTCGGTACCGCTCTCGCATTCTACGGTCCGGACAAGGACAGCACCGAAAAGTGGTATAAGGAAGCCGCCAAGAAGTACTTCTGGCACGGCGTGACCGAAAACCAGTTTAAGTGGCCTGAATACGAGAAGAAGGAAGGCAAGCCCCTCCGTGAAGACATGGATCGCTACGTGAAGTTTGCTCAGGAAAACGGCTGGTCCCTTCGCGGTCATGCGCTCTACTGGGCTCATCAGGGTTACGGCTTTGATAAGCACTTCTCCAACCCCAATAAGGCTAGCCAGTGCGAAGACTTCGGCAAGAAGCTGAGGGCCCGCATCAATCGCGACCTGAAGGAATACAAGGGCAAGATTGTGGAATACGATGTGTGGAACGAACCCATCCACGAAATGTACACCACCAACCTTTGCGGCATCAACTATCTGGATAGCGCCTTCATCTGGGCTCACGAGGCAGATCCTGAAGCAGTCCTCTACATCAACGACTACCAGGTGGTGGCCGCCGGTGAAACCGACCGTTACATCAGCCTCATCAAGGGAATGCTGGACCGTAAGGTTCCTGTGATGGGCATCGGCGTGCAGTGCCACTTCGGTACTCGCCCCGTGGTTCCCGCCCTGATTCGCGAACGCTTGGATAAGCTTGCTGCTCTTGGCCTTCCCATCAAGGTGACTGAACTTGACTTTGGCGCTTGGGACAAGGGCCTGACAATTTCCGAAGAAGAACAGGCCAGCGAATACGAAAAGATTCTCCGCACCTTGTTCAGCCATCCTGCTGTAAACGGCATCGTCATGTGGGGATTCTGGGATAACCGTCACTGGGTCCAGAGGGGCGGTATCATCCGTGCCGATGGTTCTGAAAAGCCTGCCGCTACAAAGATTTACGACCTGTGGCACAAGGATTGGACCACCGAAGCCACCGCAACTGCCGATGAAAATGGTATTGCAAAGTTCCGCGGTTTCAAGGGTAAGTATCAGGTTACAATTGATGGTAAAACTTCTGAAACTTACGTGAAGTAAAACCTGTCAATTGTAAAATTATTTTACTGTGATTTAAGTCCGTCTCCGTTGAGAGACGGGCTTTTTTTATTGACTTGTTGCGAACAAAAAAATATATTCAAGGCGAAAAATTTACTGTATACAAAGGGCTTGTTTGGTTTATGAAATTTTTTGGTTATTCTGCTTTGCTCTTGGGCACCTTGTTGGTGGCTTGTTCTGGAACAACCGAGCCGGAAGAAAAAGTAGTTGTTGATGAAAACGGTAATGAAATCAATGCATCTGCTCTTGATGAAATTCTGGTGACGGATTGGGTTGCGGAAGCCTTGAAAGACGACGGCCCTACTAAAAAGGTCTTGCCTGGTGTAGGTCTGCCCGCAGCTGGTTTCTACAAGTCTCTCGAAATACCCGTTCCTACGCCGACAGTAGAAGGTGGTGTCATCCGTTGTACGTTTGACGGTACTGAACCGACCTTGGCATCGGAACCGTTGACTGAACCTAAGACGGTCGAGTCTTCCACCGTAATTCGCTGCACGGAATTCGTTGCTGATACTGCTGCTGCCAAATCCACAGAAACATATCTCATTGATGAGTCTGTGGCTATGCCTGTGGTTGCCGTGACTGTGCCTGATTGGTATTACAAGGAAATTCTCAAGGCTGACCCCTGCAAACCGGATCCTTGCTCTGAAGCAAAGTTCTGGCTGGATACCGCCGTGGCTGCCCACGTGGAATATTTCCCTAACGGAAGTTCTTCTGTTTCCAAGGGTTTTGAAATTGATGCGGAAGCTTCCATTATGGGTGGCTATAGCCGCAATCAGAAGAAGAAGTCTGTTTCCATCAATATGAAGAAAAAGCTCCAAAAGGGCCATTTCAGATATCCGCTTTTTGAAACCCGTGAATATCAGAAAAAGTTCAAGGGCTTTATCCTTCGTAACAACGGAAACCGCTTCGTCAGTGACTATCTGGAAGACGCTATGGGCACAAGCCTTCTTGAAGGAACCCAGGTGGACTACCAGCGCTCCCGTCAGGTAGTGGTTTTCTATAATGGCCATTATTACGGTATCCATGATATGCGTGAAAAGTTGAACGAACATTTCGTGGAAACCAACTACGGTATCGATGCCGAGGCCGTGGACTTTATCAAGCATACTAACAAAACCATCGATGTTAGCGGTGGATCTTCGGATGACTACATCGATCTTTTGAACTTCATCTCGACCAACGACTTGACGGGTGAAAATAATGAAGCCTATAAGAAGATCAAGTCTCGCATGAATATGCAGAGCTTGATGGAATACCTGGCTGCCCAGATTTACTATCATAACGGTGACTGGCCTGACAATAACCTTCGTGCCTGGCGCTCTGGTACCCAGAAGTGGAAGTTTGTTGCTTTTGACCTGGACCACGGCTTTGACTGGGAATGGAGTGTGAAGGGTTTCTCCCAGAGCACTAACATGTTTACATGGCTGAAGACTGGTGGCATTACCACCGGATCTTGCTACAAGAATGCTGACCCTCTCTGCTTCCACAATGTTTATGTGAAGTTGATTGAAAATCCGGAATTCAAGAGGGCTTTCATCAACCGAGCATCCATCATTTACTCCGCATACGTGAATTCCGAGAAGGTTACAGAAGCTGTGGACCGTATGGCCGCTACTATTCCGAAGACAGAATCTACAAGGGATATGGAAAAGTTTGACCGTGATGAACTTTACTACAAGAATTCCTGTGGCAAGGGCTTCTCCGTTACTGGAAGTTGCCTTAAGGAATGGGCTTCGGAAAGAGATCCGAAGGTCCGTGCTGAATTTAAAAAGGAATTTGGCTTAAGCGACGACGTTACGGTTGGCTTCTCCTGGGCTGGCAATGGCAAGATTCTTTTGGATGGTAATCCTCTTCCGGAAAATAACTATGTCGGTACATTCTTTGGTGGAAACCTCATGGAGCTGACTGCTTACGGTGAAGGTAAGTTCCTTGGCTGGGAAGATGGTTCTACCGAAAATCCGCGAATGATCATGCCAGTAAGCGGAACCGTTTATACTGCAGTTTTTGAATGAGTTTTGTAGACAAGTTTGTGCAAAGGTCTGTTGCGGTTGCCGCGGCAGACCTTTTCTTTTATGTTGAAATTTTCTATCTTGCGGCTCGCAAAGAAGGATGATGAATGTTAGGAAAGGTCATTGGATTTTTTAAGCCTGTAAAGTTCAAGAAGAACGGGGACATCCACGATGTTTTGGTGGTTGCCCTTCCCATGCTTTTGTCCATGTCCTTCGATACCTTGATGACGTTTGTGGACCGTCTTTTCCTGAGTAAGCTGGGCCCTGCCGAAATGAATGCGAGCCTGGGGGCCGGCGGCATGAACTTGGTGCTGACCACCTTCTTTACGGGCATGATCAGCTACACTACGGCGATGGTTGCCCAACGTTTTGGAGCCGGCCGAAAGAATGAATGTGCCAGTGTTTTTATGCAGGCAGTGTACCTTTCCATTGCTTGCGTGCCCTTCCTTTACTTGACCATACCTCTGGGACACTTGATCTTTGACCACCAGGGTGTGGCGCCCGACCAGCTGGTGCATCAGAAGACCTACTTCAACATCTTGATGTTCGGTGGGGTAGTTACCCTTATTCGAAACGCGGCGCCCTGCTTCTTCAGTGGCATTGGCGAGACCAAGATCATCATGAAGGCAGCCTTCGTGGGCATGCTGGTAAACATTGTCTGCAATTATTTCTTGATTTTTGGTGTTGGGCCTTTCCCGCGCCTTGGCGTTGCTGGCGCCGCCTACGGTACCGTTATCGGAAACATTGTCTCCACGGCAATGCTCTTTGCGGTCTACTTCAACAAGAAAAATCACAAGCGCTTTGCGACCCGCAGCAACCTGAAGTTGAACTTTGGGCAAATCAGGGAATTGCTGAGCCGCGGCCTTCCTTCCGGCGTGGAAATGTTTTTGAACATGGCCGCCTTCCAGCTGATGATCCTTATCTTCCACGGTCTTGGTCCCGAAATGGCTACGGCGGCTTCCGTCATGTTCAACTGGGACATGGTGGCCTATGTTCCCCTGATGGGTCTTGAGGTGGCGTCTACCAGTCTGGTGGGACGTTACGTCGGTGCAAAGCAGGCTGCAGCAGCGAACCGCTCCACACTTTCCGGCCTTAAGGTGGGGTGGGCCTATTCTCTGATGATAGGCGTTCTTTTGGTGTTCCTGCCGGGTGTCCTGACGGATATCTTTAGGCCCGAGGCGGGTGCGTCCGCGGAGGCTTTGGCTATTTTTGAGGCTGCTCGCCCCATGAGCATTTTCATGTTGCGATTCGCCACTATCTACATCTTTGTGGAAGTATTACTGGTAATCTACTGCGGAGCTCTGCGTGGTGCCGGCGATACGGTGTGGGTCATGATTGCCTGTGGCATTATGAACTGGTTCAATACTGTCGCCCTCTATGTGGCAACGCATATTTTTAACGTTCCGGGTCACTATGCCTGGATTATTGTGGTGGGGGTTTACGGAACCGCTCCGCTGATTTTCTGGCGCCGTTGGAAGAACGGCAAGTGGCGCCGCCACGTGCTGGACGCCGAGTAATCGGCTTTTGAAAAATGAATAAAAAAAGAAAAACGCCCTTTTGACGGGGCGTTTCTTTTTTGAAAGTCTTTGTTTTTACGGAAGAGCCTTGGCGATCTTTGCTGCCAGCTCCGCATTGTTCAGACGCAGGTGCTTCTGGGCTTCTACGCTTTCGGCGCCCATCTGGTTTTTGACGCTACGGAGCAGGTAAGGAGTGATGGCCTTTCCCTTGATGTCGTCCCACACAGCTTCCTTCACGGCCTTTTCGATGGCGCGGTTCATTTCGTTGGCGTTCACGGCGTACTTTTCCGGAATGGGGTTGGTGACCAGGAGGCCTCCTTCCAACTTCAGAGCCATCTTGGCGTCGAAGGCGCGGGCGATGGTTTCAACATCGTCGGCGCGGTAATCCACGTTGAAGTCGCTTTCGCGGGCCATGTAGGCGGGGAGCTTGTCGGTGCCGTAGCCAATGACAGGAATGCTCTTGGTTTCAAGATATTCCAGGGTCAGACCCAAATCCAGGATGGACTTGGCTCCGGAACAGACGCAGACCACGTTGCTTACGGCCAGCTCTTCCAGGTCGGCGGAGATGTCCATGGATGTTTCTGCACCGCGGTGCACGCCACCGATTCCGCCTCCGGCAACCACCTTGATTCCCACCAGGTCTGCAATAAGCATGGTGGCGGCGATGGTCATGATGGCGTCCTTCTTCTGGGCGATGAGCATGGGAATGTCTCGGCGGGAAGCCTTGATCAGCTTGCCTTGCTTCTTGGCGAATTCCTCGATTTCTTCATCGGAAAGGCCAACCTTGATACGGCCGTCCTTGATGACGATGTGGGCGGGAATGGCTCCCTGTTCGCGAACCCTGTTGGCCAGGGTCTGGATGGTGTCACGATTCTCGGGGTAGGGGATTCCGTCAAATGCACCGGCTGATTCCAGGGCGACGATTGCTGAACCGTCTTCAAGGGCTTTACGGGCGTCTGGTTCGAAATCGATGTATTTAAGCATAAAAATCTCCTTTTTTTTCGCATTTCAAAGATAGCAAAAATGCCGTATCGCTTGCCTTTTCCTATATTTACGCTCGTTAAAACTTTAATACTACTCAAAAGAGGTTCAATATCATGGGTATGAATTACTTCAATACACTTCCGCTGCGTCGTCAGCTCGAAGAACTTGGCCACTGCCGTTTCATGGAAGCATCTGAATTTGCCAATGGCACCGATGCTCTCAAGGGCAAGAAGATTGTTTTCGTTGGTTGCGGTGCTCAGGGCCTTCATCAGGGTCTCTGCCTCCGTGCTAGCGGTCTCGACGTTTCCTACGCTCTCCGTAAGGAAGCTATCGAAACCAAGCGCAAGTCCTACTTGAACGCTACCGAAAACGGCTTCACCGTTGGTACTTTTGAAGAACTCATCCCGCAGGCTGACCTGGTTTGCAACCTCACACCGGATAAGCAGCACCACAACGTGATCCCCACCCTCATGCCGCTCATGAAGAAGGGTGCAGCTCTCTCCTACAGCCATGGCTTCAACATCGTTGAAGAAGGTCAGGAAATCCGTAAGGACATCACCGTGATCATGGTTGCTCCGAAGGGCCCGGGTTCCGAAGTTTGGACCGAATACCAGCGTGGTTTCGGTATGCCGAGCTTGATCGCCGTTCATCCGGACAACGACCCCGAAGGTAAGGGCTGGGACTATGCCAAGGCTTACGCTGTTGGCCTCCATGCAAACCGTCCGGGCGTTCTCGAAAGTGCTTTCGTTGCAGAAGTTAAGTCTGACCTCATGGGCGAACAGACCATCCTCTGCGGTATGCTCCAGACCGGCACCATCCTCTGCTACGACAAGATGGTCAAGGAATTCGGTGTAGAACCGGCATACGCAGTCAAGCTCATCCAGTACGGCTGGGAAACCATTTGCGAAGCCCTCAAGCACGGCGGCATCACCAACATGATGGACCGTCTCTCCAACCCGGCTAAGATCCGCGCAACCGAACTGGCTGAAAAGATGAAGAAGATCATGCGTCCTCTCTATCAGCAGCATCAGGACAACATCATCTCCGGCAAGTTCTCCTCTACCATGATGGTGGACTGGGAAGCTGGTGACAAGGACCTCCTGGCATGGCGCGCTGCTACCGGCGAACTGGAATTCGAAAAGGTTGCTGCTACCGACAAGGCTATCAGCGAACAGGAATACTTCGACCGCGCAACTCTCATGGTCGCTATGATCAAGGCTGGCGTGGAACTGGCATTCGAAACCATGTGCTCCGTCGGCATCAAGCCCATGAGCGCCTACTACGAATCCCTCCACGAAACTCCGCTCATCGCAAACCTCATTGCTCGTAAGAAGCTCTACGAAATGAACCGCGTTATCTCCGATACCGCTGAATACGGTTGCTACCTCTTCGCAAACGCTTGTGTGCCTCTGCTGAAGGACTTCATGGCAACTGAAATCACCAAGGAAGATATCGGCGCTATCTACGGCGAAGGCAAGACCACTGCAGTTGATAACGAACAGCTCATCAAGGTCAACGCCAACATCCGTAAGCACCCGGTTGAAGAAATCGGTGCATGGCTCCGTGCCCGCATGACCGGTATGTCTGAAGCTCTCAAGGGCGCAGACGTCGCTATCTATCACTAAGTTTAACGCTTAGTTGAAAGCTTTAAAAGGTCGGTTCCCTAGGGAATCGGCCTTTTTTGTTTGCTTCTCTCAACCCGTCTTCCAACTTGGAATATAGTTGTGTACACTAATTGTACAGAAAATGGAAAAAGGCCCTCCAATTAATATATGTTACTAGAGTGTAAGGATAATTGGGTGGTTTTATGGTAGACTTCCAACAAATTGCTGAATCATTTGAACCCGCGATTGTGAATCGTGAGTTCTCTGTGTATTTCCAGCCACAGTACAATCACTCCACTGGAGCTTTGATTGGTTCTGAAGCCCTGGTCCGTTGGATTTCTCCCAAGTACGGATTTATTTCCCCGGCCGATTTTATTCCCGCTCTTGAAGAGATGGGCGTTATTCCTACTCTGGACTTGTACGTTTTTGAAGAAGTTTGCAGGTTCCTCCGCAAGTGCATTGATGAGGGGAAGTCCCTTGCCCGCATTTCGGTGAACATGTCCCGCAACGACATCCTTTGTGAAGACTACATCGAACGTCTTGAAAAACTTCGCGTAAAGTATGATGTCCCCACAAAGTTGATTCATGTAGAATTGACGGAAACTGCCGCCGTTGCAGGTCCTAACGTTGTTATTAACGCCATCAGAAAGCTCCATGACCTGGGCTATACCGTGGAAATGGATGACTTCGGCAGTGGCTACTCCTCCTTGAATGTGCTGAAGGATATTGATTTCGATGTCCTGAAGCTGGACTTGAAATTTATCGGCGGCGCCATCGGCAGTGAACGTGGCGGCACCATATTGAGCTCCGTTGTCCGTATGGCCAAGTGGCTCAAGCTTCCGGTGATTGCTGAAGGCGTGGAAACAATTGAACAGGCTGACTTCCTGAAGAGTGTGGGCTGCGACTACATCCAGGGTTACCTTTATTCCAAGCCGATTCCGGCAGAAGAATACGAAAAACTGCTGAGCGGGAAGACCATCGGTTCCATCGTTCCCCAGATGAATATCGACCAGTTTGTAGATGCGGGCAAGTTCTGGAATCCGGCTTCCATGGAAACCTTGATTTTCAGTAACTTTGTGGGCGCCGCTTCCATCGTTGAAGTGGGCAATGATTTTGAAACTCTGGATATCCTCCGCGTGAACCAGAAGTACGTTCGGGAACTGGGAATGAATTTGTCCGAAAGCGAAATCATTTCCTTCAAGCCCTACGATACATTGGAAGGCGAATCCAAGAGGATTTACAGGGAAACCCTTAGGAAGGTTGTGGCCACCCGCGAAGAACAGGAATGCGAAACCTGGCGCATCATCAAGTCTGAATGCTGTGGCACGGAACGCATCTGCATCCGCAGTTCTATCCAGATTATTGGCGAAAGCAAGGTGAGCCGCCTGTTCTATGTGATGGTTCGGAACATCACTGTAGAAAAGAACGCCCTTGATACCATGCGGGATAGCGAACGCCGTTTCAAGGCCGCCAGCGAACAGGCTAACATTTACTACTGGGAATACTCGATTGCCACGAAGGAAATGCGTCCCTGTTTCCGCTGCCAGCGTGACCTGGGCTTGCCGCCCCTTGTCCGGAATTATCCGGAACCTTTGATCGAGAACGGGACTTTCCCGGAAGATTTTGCAGATATGTACCGCGACATCATGCACCAGATCGATGGGGGAGCCAAGCGTCTGGAAGCCATAATTCCTTTGACCAAGGAAAGGGTCCCTTACCATGTCCGTTACACCACGGAATTCGATGAAAACGGTAACCCGATCAAGGCTTACGGATCAGCCACCAAGGTGGTGGACAAGTGATTTTTCATAACGTGTAAAGCACCTTTTTCCTATAGGCACAATCTTCTCCAGATTGTGTCTATTTTTTTTACTTGGACCCTAGGGGAGGGAACACCATTTTTTTATTTTTTGTCCGATAAATTTTTCGTACATGAGGCGAGTATGTTCAAAGTTGGTTTTGATAACGACGCGTACCTGAGAACGCAGTCCGAGAAGATTGCCGAACGTATTGCAAAGTTCGGCGGAAAGCTTTACCTTGAATTCGGCGGCAAGCTGTTTGATGACCACCACGCAAGCCGCGTTTTGCCGGGCTTCGCACCGGACTCCAAGATCCGCATGCTTGAAAAGCTGAAGGACAAGGCTGAAGTCATTATTGCTGTTAACGCAAACGATATCGAAAAGAACAAGGTCCGCGGCGACCTGGGCATTACCTATGACCAGGACGTTCTCCGCTTGATCGACGCCTTCCGCGGTTACGGCCTCTATGTGAGCAGCGTTGTGCTGACTCGTTGGCAGGACCAGCCCAGTGCTCTTGCTTACCAGAAGAAGCTTGAAGGCCTCGGCCTCAAGGTCTATCGCCATTACCCCATTGCAGGCTACCCCAACAACATTCCTCTGGTAGTGAGCGACGACGGTTACGGCAAGAATCAGTTTGTGGAAACTACCCGCGAACTGGTTGTGGTTACCGCTCCGGGTCCGGGAAGTGGAAAGATGGCTGTGTGCCTTTCCCAGATTTATCACGAAAATACCCGCGGCGTCAAGGCCGGCTATGCTAAGTTCGAAACCTTCCCGATTTGGAACATTCCTCTGAAGCACCCGGTGAACCTGGCTTACGAAGCTGCAACTGCAGACTTGAACGATGTGAACATGATCGACCCGTTCCATCTGGAAGCCTACGGCAAGACCACCATCAACTACAACCGCGACGTTGAAGTGTTCCCGGTTCTGAATGCATTGTTCACCCGCATCCTTGGCGAATCTCCGTACAAGAGCCCCACCGACATGGGCGTGAATATGGCTGGCAACTGCATCGTCGATGACGAAGCTGTTAGCGAAGCTGCAAAGCAGGAAATCATCCGCCGCTACTTCAACACCCTTTGCGACGTCCGTAAGGGCAACGCTGACAAGGACCAGGTTTACAAGCAGCAGCTCGTGATGGAACAGGCTCACATCAGCGTTGAAGACCGCCCGGTTGTTGCCGCAGCAGTCAAGCGCTCTGAAGAAACCAATGGTCCTGCAGTTGCTATTGAATTGCAGGACGGTGCAATCATCGCTGCAAAGACGTCCTCTTTGCTTGGAGCTTCTTCCGCAATGCTCCTGGATGCTCTCAAGCACTTGGCTGGCATTCCGGATGAAGTCCGCTTGCTGTCTCCCATGGTCATTGAACCCATTCAGAACTTGAAGACCAAGCAGCTGGGCCATACCAATCCCCGCCTCCACATGGACGAAGTGCTGGTGGCTCTCTCTGTTTGCGCCCTCACGGATTACAACGCAAAGATCGCCCTGGAAAAGCTTCCGGAACTCCGTCACTGCGATGTTCACTCCAGCGTGATCCTGTCCCAGGTTGACGTGGGCGTGTTCCGCCGTCTCGGTGTGAACTTGACTTCTGAACCGAATTATCAGACTAGCAAATTATATCATACTTAAAAGCTGTGGCTTACCGTCGCACTACGGCGTTAAAAAAGACTGGCTTTAAAGCCGGTCTTTTTTTTGTTTTGAAAATTACGGAAAAAAACACCTCGCATAGGCGAGGTGTTTTTCAAAGCTTCTTAAGTAAGATTGATTACTTCTTGGAAGATTTCGGCGGATGGGCAGCAATCTTCTTTACGCCCTTTGCCTTGTCTGCAGCCTTGGCAGCCTTTTCTGCTTCGAGAGCTTCCTTTTCGGCAGCTTCGAATGCGGCCTGCATGTCTTCAAGAGCGCCAACCGGATCTTCTTCGATGATTTCGGAAGCTTCGTCAACCATTTCGGCGAATTCGTCGTACCAGTCTGCGAAGATTTCGATTTCGAGGTGGTCAACACCCGGAACGGTCAGACGGACGCCGCAGCTTTCGCCGACGCGGTCCATGAACTTTACCATTTCCGGCTTGAGGAGGGTGAGGTCGAGACCGTCCAGGTCTTCCGGTTCCAGCCAGATGCCGTCTTCGTCATCTTCTTCAACCTTGGCCTTCTTGGACTTCTTGTCTTCCTTGCAGCCGCACTTGCAGTCGTCACCGCAGCAGCAACAGCAGCTGGGATCTGCACCGTTCATGGCGAGGTATTCTTCGTCATCGATGCCGCTGTCATAGTAGAATTCGTCGTCTTCGAGGTAGAGGGTTTCAACAAAGATGCTCTTTGCACCGAGGGATTTTGCTGCAACAATGAATTCCTTGAGGTCGCCACCGAAATAGCGGGTAGCTTCCACTTCTTCGTTCAAGGTCTGAACGGGGATGGGGAGGAGCTTCTGCTTGCTGATGTAAGCGCAGACTTCGTCATAGACGGACTTCTGAACCTTTGCGTTCTTTGCCATAATAAATCTCCTTGGAATAGTGGTTAGTATGCAGTGGTTAGTATGCAGTGGTTAGTAAACAGGAATTAGTATGTAGTGGTTTGTAAACAATGGTTAGTAAACAAGAATTGTGGGAGAAGATTTTCTCTATACCACTAACCACTAATCACTAATCACTAATCACTAATCACTAATCACTAGCCACTAGCCACTAATCACTTATTAAACGTGATACTTCTTGAGGCTTTCTGCCTTTTCGTTGATGAGCTTCATGATGCGTTCCACGGCTTCTTCACCGCGGGCGGTATCCTTGACGCTGGTCATGGGCTGGAACAACGGGCTGTTGAACATGGTGCCCAGAGGAATGGGGTTCTTGCGGCAGAAGGTAGCTTCTACGTAGTCGCGTGCTGCGGCCTGCAAGTCCTTGGCCTTGGAAGCGTCGCCTGCAACGAAAGCCTTGTACAGGTCAGAGAAAATCTTTGCAGCTTCCGGAATGTTGCCGGTAGCAGTGATGAGGCCCTGGCCACCCATTTCCAACATGTCGATGAAGAAACCGTCTTCGCCGGAAAGGACAGCGAAGTCGTTGTTCTTGGTTTCCTTGATGACGCGGAGTGTGTCTTCGTGGAACTTTTCACCGATGCGGAAATCCACTGCCTGCTTCAGACCGATGATGTTCTTGTCCTGGGACAGGGAAATCAAGGTGTCGGGGTGAACGTAGCTTGCGGTACGGCCCGGAACATTGTAGATAATGATCTTGGCGCCAGTTTCTTCGCTCAAGGTCTTGAAATGCTTTTCGATGCCTTCCTGGGACGGGTTGTTGTAGTAACCGGTCACGCAGAGCATGGGAACTTCAGCAATCTTCAGGATTTCCTGAATCATTTCCACAGATTCACGGGTGCAGTTGGAACCTGCGCCTGCGATGACAGGAACGCGACCATCAACGTAGTCCAAGGTGAACTTGATGATGTCGAGGTGCTGTCTGTGAGTGACGGTTGCGCTCTGACCGGTGGTGCCAACCGGGAGAATGCCGGAGACGCCAGAGGCGATAAGGTCGTCAATCATCTTTTCCATCTTCTTGTAGTCGATGGAGTTGTTGAGGTTCTTGGGATCATCGTTCATCAGCGGGGTGAACAATGCGGGAAAAACACCAGTAAGTTGAGAAGCTTTAGTAATTTGCATGCCTTAAAAATAGCTAAAAAAAGGAAAAACGGGCAGATATAACCATTAAATAACCTCTAATAATTCCTTTTTTTTCCAATGATTGGAATTTCACGGAGTAATCCCAGAACCGGCAGATTACAAACAACGTAACGATAAAATGTGTTTTTTAGGATATAATGAACTTATTACTTGGCATAAAGGCCTTTTTTCGTCCAGGTATGTTTAGGAAAACTTACGATTTTTACTAGATTAGAGCCGTTAAAACTTTAAAATAGGAACCCTTATGGAAAACATTACTCAGATTTGGAAGAAAATCCAGTCCCCCGAATTCAACCCCGCTACCGACATGGGCCTTGTTGAACAGGTCAAGCAGGTGGCTCTCACCTCCCAGGAACCGGCTAAGGTTAGCTTCGGTACCTCTGGCTGGCGTGGCGAAATCGGTTCTGAATTCACCCTCCGTAATCTGCAGGTTGTTGGCGCAGCCATCGTTCGCCTCTACAAGGAAGCCGACGCTGCTATGTTCGAAGCTCTCGGCGTGAAGGACTTCGCTGACCTCCAGAAGCGTGGCGTGGTCGTCGGCCACGACAACCGTCTCCTCGGTCATGAATTCTGCGAAGCTGTGGCTGACCAGTTTGCCAAGGCTGGCGTTAAGGTTTACTACGGCAATGAAATGCCGACCCCGGAATTCTCCGCATGTATCGAAATGCTTGGTGCTGCTTGCTCCATCAACATGACCCCGAGCCACAACCCGAGCCACTACAACGGCATCAAGTTCAACCCGGCTGACGGCGGTCCTGCAGGTCCGGAAATCACCAACGTGATTACCAAGCTCTCCAACGAAATGATGGCTACCTGGAAGTTTGAACCGGTATCCAAGGTTGACTGGG
>JAKSIB010000048.1 GCA_024399065.1 Fibrobacter sp.
GAACCGGCAACCATTAGCTTGGAAGGCTAAGGCTCTACCATTGAGCTACCGCCGCTTGTGAGACCAATTATACAAAAAATGGGCCGTTTTTAAAGGGGTTCCTTGAAAAGATATTGGAGATTTTTATAAAACTTTCTATCTTTTCGCTACATTAAACAATTCACCAAGAGGAACTTAACTTGGCCTTACAACCTCCCCGTGGCCGTCAAATGCCCAACCGTCAGAGCGACGGCACTCGCATCAACGAAGATATTCGCATCTCTCCCATTCGTCTTGTGAAGGACGAAGGCGAAGCCATCATCATCGAGACCCACAAGGCTCTCCAGATGGCTAAGGACGCCGGACTGGACCTGGTGGAAGTGTCTCCCAATGCTAAGCCTCCTGTATGCAAAATCATCAACTACGGCAAGTATAAGTTCGAACAGGTCAAGAAGGCCAAGGCCGCAAAGGCTAAGCAGCACGTGGTCAAGCTTAAGGAAATTAAGATGCACCCGAAGACTGCAGAAAACGACTACTTGTACCGTATCAAGCAGGCTGGTGAATTCCTTCAGGACGGAATGAAGGTGAAGCTTATTATGCAGTTCCGCGGTCGCGAAATGGCCCACATGGACTATGGCAAGCGCCTCATGGAACGTGCAAAAGAAGACTTGGCCGCCTTTGGCGACCTTGAAATGGACTCCAGAGTCGAAGGCAACACAATGCTTTCCATCTATAGTCCCAAACGTGGTGCTGGCACCGCTAAGAAGCCCCAGGCTGCTCAGCAGGACCAGGCACCGAAGCCCGTAACCGCGCCCGAGGCAGCAGGTGAGGCTTAATCATTAACCTAACGAGGTAAAAATGCCTAAGATGAAAACACATAGCGGTTCCAAGAAGCGCTTCCGCTTGACCGGCTCTGGCCACGTCAAGTTCAAGCGTGCTGGTATGCGCCACATTCAAGCTAAGATGACCACCAAGCGTAAGCGTAACCTCCGTAAGGGCGCTCTCGTTAAGAAAGTCGATTTGTACCACGTCAAGCGTCTGCTTGTTGTAGCATAAAGGAGTGCAAGAATGCCACGCGCAAAAACTAGAGTTCCTTCCCGCGAACGCCGCAAAAATATCCTCAAGGCCGCTAAGGGTTTCTATGGCCGTCGCAAGTCCAACATTCGTCTTGCTATCGATGCCGTTTCCCATGCAGGTCAGTATGCCTACGCTCACCGCCGCGATAAGAAGGGTGACTTCCGCTCTCTGTGGATCACTCGTCTGAACGCTGCTGTTCGTGAACACGGCATTAGCTATAGCCAGTTCATTTACAAGCTCTCCAAGGCTAACATCAAGATGAACCGTAAGGTTCTCGCTGATATGGCTGTTGCCGATCCGGCAGCATTTGCCAAGGTCGTGGACGCTGTGAAGGCTGCTTAATTTTTTGACCTAGTCAAAAAATTGCGTTAGCTATCATCGACGCGAGAAATTGAGCCCCCCGAAAGGTGGGCTCTTTTTTTGTGCCGCCGCGACGCTCGGCTTGCGGGTCGTTTCTTCGAAATAAAAAGAAAAGGTCCCGGGCGGAACCTTTTTACTTGCGTACGCTAGAAGCGAAACTTTGAATTAACGGTGCCTACGGTCGTTCATGCCGTTGGCGGCGTAGTAGGACTTCTTGTTCTCGTACATGTCGTGGTCGATGGAATTGATGAAGTCATCCAGGTTGTGGTTCTTCAAATCCAGCTGGCCTCTACCGATGGACGTGGACAGCTTGTAGGGTGCCTGGGACTTTTCGTTGAAGTCAGCCAGGCTCTTGTGGATGTCCTTGATGTAGTAGTCCACCACAACGTCGTCCTCGGTGTCCAGTAGGAGGATGAATTCGTCGCCGGCATAGCGGATGGCGACGCCGATGTTTCCCACCACGCGCTGAAGGATGTCAGCCATGTTGATCAAGGCCTGGTCGCCTACGGAGTGGCCAAAATCGTCGTTGATCTTCTTGAAGGAGTTGAGGTCCAGCATCAAACCGGTCATGACGGTATTGCGCTTTCTGGAGAAAATCGCCAGGTGGTGGTCCAGGTAGACTCGGTTATAAAGTCCGGTGAGGCGGTCCCTGAAAATCAGTTCGTTCTGCAAGCTGGTGAACACGCCTGCAATGGAAATGGCAAGACCGGAGGAGATGGTCGAAATACCGTAGAAGAGGGTCTGGGCCAAGGTGCCCAGCATCAGGGGGAACAGGTACACCCAGATGGGGAAGTACCTGAGGACGCCGTTACGCATACGGCTCCAGAAGTACACCACCACGCTATCCATTGTAATACCGTAGTCAATCACTGTGTAGACCCAGTAGCCCCAGTGTCTGTGGTAGACGTTGTTTTCGTCGATGGAGAAAATGAAGGGGTAGAATCCATTGACAATGACACCAATGGTACCAAGGGCAATAATTACAGAAAGAATTCGGGAATGGATCTTGGATACGCCGCCGCAAACGTGTCTGGTCAAAAAGGCGAACCACAGAACGGAGCAGTACATGTTGGATGCGTAAAGCCAACCGTTGCCCAGGAAGTTGGTGAGCTTCGCCAGGGTGCCGCCGTGACCGTCGGAGGTAAAGACCAGCGGGTCGATGACGCAGTTCAGGAAACCGCAAATAAGCATTGCGAACAGGGTTGCGTTTTCCAAGTTCCTGCGGGGGAGGCGCCAGAGGTTGCCGGCCAACACCACGGCAATGAGAACCGCACCGAAAATGTTGACCACGTAAATACAGGTTAAGGACGTATCCATATGTCAAAAATATAGTTTCTGTAAGAATTAACTAATGCTATTTTTGTGCCGTTATGAAGCAGATTTATAGAAAAACCGTTCTTCCCAATGGTGTTGTCGTTCAAACGGACTATATGCCCCACTCCTATTCCGTGGCTTTGGGGGCCTGGCTCCCCAGGGGGTCCCGCCATGAACCGGCGGTGGAGTATGGTTTGAGCCATTTTTACGAACATTTGGTGTTCAAGGGAACGGAAAATCGTTCTGCTTTCGAAATTGCCTGCTCCGTGGAAGACCGCGGCGGAAATCTGGAGGCCTATACCACCCGTCAGGAGACGGGCTTCTATGCCACCGTTGTCAAGGAAGATGTGGGCCTGGCCATCGACGTCATTGCCGATATGCTGATGAACCCCCGTTTCGACAAGGCGGAAATGGAAAAGGAACGCAAGGTAATCATCGAGGAAATCCGTAGCTACGATGATATTCCCGAAGAAGTGGCTGGCGATATTTTCAATGCGGTCCATTTCAAGGGCTGCGGCATCGCCCATTCCATTACCGGTTCCGTGAAGGAAGTTCGCAACTTGACCCACGAACAGATGTGGGAATACGAACGCCAAGTGCTGCAGGATATGCCCATCTATGTTTGCGCCGCTGGCAAGGTGGATCATGATGAATTGGTGGATTTGTGCGCCAAGAAGTTTGCAAAAAAGAAGTCCGGAAAGATTTGGCCGGTAGATGAATACAAGTGCAACTCCGGCGTGAAAATCGTAGGTAAGCAGGACACCCAACAGTCCAATCTTTTCTGGGGTGTAAGCTTTGGCGAAAAGATGTTGGAAGAAAAGAACCGCTTGGCTCTTTCCGTGTTTAACGTTGCAATCGGTGCGGGAATGTCCAGCCGTCTGTTCCAGAAGATTCGTGAGGAACGCGGCCTGGCTTACTCCGTTTATACTACCGCGGACGTGTACAAGGACTGCATGGACTGGGGCGTCTCTCTTGCCACGGAACCCCGCCAGCTGAAGACTGCGTTAAAATTGTCCATCGATGAAGTACGCAATTTCATTGCGAAGGGTTTTGCAAAGGACGAACTGGAGCGTACCAAGGCCAACATTATTGGCGGTATCCGTCTAGGCGCTGACAGCCCTGAAAAGCGCGTGATGCGTCTTGCGGAACAGACCCTTCACCTGGGCGATTTCAACCCTATGGAAGAAACGGAAAAGAGCATTGCTAAACTGACGGAAGCAGAAATTGTGGACGTGGTGAAGAATGCTTTTGAAAACGCCAAGTATTCCATTTCTGTGGTTCAGCCCAGCGATCACAAGAAACCCGACCTGAAGGACTTTTTGAAGTTTTAATGACTGTTTGTCATTGCGAGCCCGCAAGGGCGTGGCAATCGAAGCTGACTCTGCTGTTGTTTAATTTTGAGCCTTGCCTTGTACGTAAGCCTTGTGATCGGCTTTGGTACGTTCGCTTACATGCATGCAGGGCTCCAATTTCCAGTAAAGATTTTCCAACTGATCCTTACTGAAAATGGTCTTTGCTGCAGAAATCTTGCTGCCCAGTTTTTCCTGCAGTTGGAACATGTGGCAAATCATCCAGTTCTCGCCCTTGGCAGGAATTCGTTTGAGTACGCAACGGTCACTGAAAACGATGACAGAGAAAACGGGAATTTCATCAACGTTCAAATCACGGCGTGCATAATTCTCTTTGAGAAAATGTTGCAGCGCACGGATGTGTCCGCCGTTTTGCAGAATGGGATTGTGGAACGTGTGCTCGATTCGTGCGTTCATTCGCTGATGCCAACGTTCTTCGTCCATGCTTCCCGTAATTTCGCCAGAAACATTCTTGCTTTCAAGAACATAGATTCCGGACTGGTGCAACAATAGGGAATCGATTTCTGTGGTGCCACCGTGGCTCGGTACAAAAAGATTTTTCATCAGCACAAACTTGCGCTTGTCTTCGTCGCAAATCTGCGCCACGAACTTTGCAAGAATCGCTTCGCCGTAAACGCCGTTGGGGTCGTTTTCGATGCGTTCCTTTTCAAAATCCTTGAAAGTCTTGCGGCGGCCATCCTTATGAAACTGCTGACGATTGCGCTTGCCTTCCGCCTTCGTTTTGAAAAACGCGAAGGCCAGCAAGGCGATAATAGCGAGCAATGTCAGAATCACGGAAGTCATGGGCTAGTTGGCGAGGTGTTTAACCGCGACTGAAATTAGCCGCGGCCGAAGCGACGGGTTCTGCGGAAGGGCTTGTCACCGAAATCGCGTTCGTCGTGATCCTTGCGGAACGGCTTGTCGCCAAACTTGTCACGACGGCGTTCTTCACGGTTCTTGCCGAAGCCGCCACGTTCTTCGCGGTCACCAAAACCACGCTTGCCGTCACGGCCGCCGAACTTCTTTTCGCCGAAGCCACGGTCGCCACCAAAACCACGGTCCTTGCGGAAACCGCCACGACGTTCTTCACGGTTGCCGCGTTCTCCGCGACCTCTGCCGCCGAAACCACGGTCACGGTGGAAACTGCGGCCTTCACGGGAACCTTCTTCGTCACGTTCAGGAGGTTCGTCTGTCATCAGGCGGAACTTGGCGTCGTTACCACGGATGGAGATGCCTGCGAGAATATCCAGAACATCTTGCGGAACAGCTTCCGGCAATTCAACGGTACTGAACTTGTCGAAAAGCTTGATGCGGCCGATGTTGCTACTGCTGATGTTGGCTTCGCCAGCGATGGCGCCTACAATATCCTTGGGAGTGACGCGGTCAAAGCGGCCAACGCCCAAGTAGTAACGGAGGTAACCTTCTTCAACGCCGTTCAAACCTTCCTTACGTTCCTTGTTCAAACGCTTTCTGTCTTCGACGTCAAAGCCAGCGGTGCCTGCTCCGATAAAGTCGCGGCCGCCCTTTTCCTTGCCGGAACGTTCGTCACGTGCGGCGCGTTCCTTGGCACGGCGAGCTTCGCGGGGTGCGTCCAGCGGAGCCAATTCCGGGAACAGGGGCTGCTTCTTCTGATACATCTTGATGACAGCTGCGGCAATGTCTTCTGCAGTGAGGGGTGCCACGGAGCCGTCTTCGTTTTCCACGCCGCAGGTCAGGTTGTTGCCTTCTGCGACCAGCTCGTTGATCAAGGTCTTGAACTTGTCCAGTTCGCCGTAGCTTGCAACGCTCTTGACTTTCTGCTTGAATGCTGCAACACGCTTCTGGCTGATGATTTCGCCAGTGGGCAATTCCATTTCGTCAATGGGCTGACGGGTGGCGCGTTCGATGATCTTCAGCATGCGCTTTTCGCGGGGAGTGATGAAGAGGATGGCGTCACCGCTACGGCCTGCGCGGCCTGTACGTCCAATACGATGAACGTAGGATTCGGTGTCGAAAGGAATGTCGTAGTTCACAACGAGAGAAATGCGGTCCACGTCAATACCGCGGGCAGCCACGTCGGTTGCCACCACAATATCCAGCTTGCCCATCTTCAAACGGTTGATGGTGCGTTCTCGCATGGACTGTGCCAAGTCGCCGTTCAGCGGAGCCACATTGAAACCGCGGCTTTCCAACTTTTCAGCCACTTCGGTGGTGTTCTGCTTGGTGCGAACGAAAATCAAAACGCCGTCGAAATCTTCGCCTTCCAACACGCGGGCCAAAGCTTCGATCTTGTGCTCCTGCTTGATGAACATGTAGCGCTGGTGAATGTTTTCAACAGTGGTGGTCTTGTTTTCAATGCAGGCTTCGTCGTATTCGCCCAGGTACTTGTCGATGATGGCCTTCACCTTCTTGGGCATGGTGGCGCTGAAGAGGGCGCGCTGTGCGTCTGCGGGAATTTCGCTCAAGATGGTTTCCACATCTTCTTCGAAACCCATGTCCAGCATTTCGTCAGCTTCGTCAAGAACGATAGCCTTTACACCGCCTAGAGAGATGGTGCCGCGCTTAATGTGGTCAATCAAACGACCCGGAGTAGCAACGATGATATTTGCCTGACGCTTCAGGGCGCGAATCTGCACGGCGATATCCTGACCACCGTAAACAGGAACCACGTGAACCTTGGGCATGTTTTCTGCGTACTGCTGGATGGCTTCGGCCACCTGGATTGCCAATTCGCGGGTCGGTGTCAAAACCACCATGGAAGTTTCGTGGCCGTTGAAGTTTAAACGGGAAAGCAGCGGCAGGGAGAATGCGGCGGTCTTGCCTGTACCCGTCTGAGCGGTGCCCAGCAAGTTGTTGCCCTGAAGAAGAACGGGAATAGCCTTCACCTGGATGGGGGAGGGGGTCACATAGTTCATCTTCTTGATGGCTTCAAGAACAGGTTCTGCCAAGTCCAGGTCTTCAAAAGTTACCAGGGCTTCGTCGCCTTCGGGGGCTTCGCCGCTCAATTCTTCTTCGCCTTCAGATTCTTCCTCGGAAATTTCTTCTTCTGCAATTTCGCCTGCATTGTCTTTTGTTTCTTCTTCGACGCCGTCATCCAACGCGTCATTCTGAGGCGCAGCCGAAGAATCCATCTCGCCGTTATCAACGATTTCATCACCGTCCACAATTTCAGCCTTCTGGCCGATGGTAAAACCGGCAGCCTTTTTGCCCACGTTCACAATCTGGTCGTCGTCATCCACGACGATGCCATCGGGATTCAGGGCGAGGAAAGCTGCCTCGTCTGCTTCGTCTTCGTCGGCGCCGCCAGCGAGAGCTGCAAGGAATGCGTCTGCTTCGCGAGCGATGTTGGAACTGGAGTCAATGTTTTCTTCAGGGATACGATTTTCCGCATCCTTGTCATAGGATTTCTTGGACATAAATCACCTTCAGGGGACCCGTAAACTTCATCTGCGGCCCATGCCGCACCATCTAATGATTCCTAAAAAAATCCGTGGAATCTTGAAAAGCCCCGAAGCGCACTCGCGCTTATAAACCTGAAGTTCGTTAGGTCACCTAACTCAAATTTGCGCCCAAAGGTAGAAATATAAGGGCAGAAATCAAAGGTTTCGAAAAATATATTCCAACATGGAATAATCGCCCCTGACCTTTTTACAGAGATTGCCTTATATTAGAATAGTTTGGAAAACAAGGTTGTTTCTTTCGTTTTTCGTAAAAATTAAAGGAAAACGGCAAGAAAACACGCAAATAGTGAGGGCAAGAAGGTTAAGTACAATGAAACGAAACGGCATTCTAAATAGTGAAATTTCCAGGGTTCTAGGTTATTTGGGTCATACGGACTGCATTTGCATTGGTGACTGTGGCCTGCCCATTCCCGACGAAACAGAGCGTATTGACTTGGCTCTGGCTTTTGGCGTACCCACCTTTATGCAGACCTTGACCGAAGTGGTAAAGGATATGAAGGTGGAAAAAATCGTCTTGGCCGAAGAAATCAAGACCAAGAATCCCCAGGTGGAAAGCCAGGTTTTGCAGCTGCTGCCGGGCGTGGAAGTGGAATATGTTCCCCACGCAGAATTGAAGGCCCGCACAGAGACCTGCAAGGCTGTTATTCGCACCGGCGAAACCACCCCCTATGCCAATATTATTTTGCAGGCCGGTTGCATTTTTGCCTGATCGGAGGATAATAATACTCTATGCATGTTGAAATGAAAGGCATTAACAAGTCCTTTGGAACGAACCAGGTGTTAAAAGACGCTGCGTTCAATCTGAAGGACGGTGAAATCCACGCCTTGATGGGTGAAAATGGCGCAGGCAAGTCTACGCTGATGAAGATCCTCACGGGCGTGTATACCCGAGATTCCGGAACCGTGATTGTGGATGGTAAGGAGGTGACCTACCATAGCCCCAAGGAAGCGGAAGAAGCCGGTATCGTTTTTATTTATCAGGAACTGAACGTTTTGTTCGACCTTACCGTAGAAGAAAACCTCTTTATGGGTAAGGAAATCACCAACCGCTTTGGCGTCTGCGACAAGAAGGCCATGCGCGCCAAGGCCCAGGAAATCATGGACCGCATGGGAGTGAACATTCCCGTAGATGCAGTCATGAGTGACCTGTCCGTGGGCCAGCAGCAGATGGTTGAAATCTGTAAGGCCCTGATGGTGGATGCCAAGGTCCTGATTATGGACGAACCTACCGCAGCCCTTACCCAGAGCGAAACCGAGGTCCTTTTCGAGGTGATCAATTCCCTGCGCAAGAAGGGCGTGTCCATCGTTTACGTGTCCCACCGCATGGAAGAGATCTTTGAGCTTTGCGACCGCATTACCATCCTTCGTGACGGTACCTACATCGATACCAAGTTCATCAAGGACATCACCATGGATGACGTGGTGAAGATGATGATCGGCCGTGAAATTGGCGAACGCTACCCCAAGCGCAATAACGCCATCGGCAAGGAAATTCTCCGTGTAGAAGGCCTTACCCACGAAAAACTGTTCCGCGATGTAAGCTTTAATGTTCGCGCCGGTGAAGTGCTGGGCGTGTCTGGCCTTATGGGTGCCGGCCGTACCGAAATCATGCATTCCATCTTTGGAAATCTGCCTCTCGTAAAGGGCAAGATCTTCATCGAGGGCAAGGAAGTCTCCATTCGCAATCCCCGTCAGGCCATCGAAGCTGGCATCGGTTTCATTACCGAAGACCGCAAGACCGAAGGCCTGTTGCTGGAAAAGAGCATTGCCGAAAATATTGAACTTTGTAACCTGGGAAAGGTTTCTACGAAGGGCGTACTCCAGACCGATAAGCAGACCAATTTGGTGAAGCGCGGTATCGAGGAATTCAAGATTCGTTGCTTCGGCCCTCACCATGAATGCGGCAATCTTAGCGGTGGCAACCAGCAGAAGGTGGTTCTTGCCAAGTGGATCTACACCGATCCCAAGATTCTGATTCTGGATGAACCTACCCGTGGCGTGGATATTGGTGCTAAAAAGGAAATTTACAGCGTCATTAATGAAATGGCTGCCAAGGGCGTCGCCGTGATTATGGTGTCCTCTGAATTGCCCGAAGTGTTGGGCATGAGCGACCGCATTATGGTGGTCCACGAAGGACATGTGACCGGTATTATCAACGGTGCCGACGCTGATCAGGAAAAAATTATGACTCTTGCTACAGGAGGATCCCTCTAATGAAAAAGGAAAACAAAAATATTGGTGCATTTTTGTCAGAATATGGCGTGTTTATTGCGCTAGCAATTCTGGTAGTTATTATCAGTGCCATCAGCCCTGAATTCCGCCAACCGGGCAACTTCCTGAACTTGCTGCGTCAGGCATCCTTTAACGGCTTGATTGCCTTCGGTATGACCTGCGTGATTCTTAGCGGCGGCATCGACCTTTCCGTAGGTTCTACTTTCGCCTTGAGCGCCATTGTCTGTGCCGAAATGATTGGCCATGGCGTTCCGGTAATTGTTGCCGTTCCTGTGGCATTGCTGGTGGGCGTTGCCTTGGGCTTGATCAGCGGTCTCTTGGTGACCAAGGGCCGTTTGCAGCCCTTCATCGCTACCTTGATTACCATGACAGCTTATCGCGGCCTAGCTATGATTCTTACGGATGGTAAGCCTATTTCTCGCTTGGCAGAAAGCTCCGGTGATAGCCTTTTGTTCAAGGCCATGGGTAAGGGTAATTTCATCTTCACCTTTGCGCCGGACTTCAAGATTCCTATTCCTATCATTATTCTTGTCGTGGTGTTCGCCATCATGTACTTTGTGCTGAAGCATACAGTTTTCGGTCGTCGCCTTTACGCTACCGGTTCTAATGCCAAGTGCGCAGCTTTGACTGGTGTGAACATCAACCGCGTTAAGATGAGCGTCTATGCCGTTTCCGGTTTCCTCAGTGCTTTGGCTGGCCTGATTATGATTAGCCGTGTGGACTCTGCTCAGCCCATTATGGGTACTGGTTATGAACTGGATGCCATTGCTGCAGTGGCTCTTGGCGGTACCAGTATGAACGGTGGCCGCGGTAGAATCGCAGGTACCATTGCCGGTGTCTTGATTATTGCTGTATTGAACAATGGTTTGAACATTTTGGGCGTTACTTCCTACTACCAGAGCGTGGTCAAGGCCCTCGTGATTCTGGTGGCTGTGCTTTCTGACCGTAAGAGATAAGGAGAATTTGTATTATGAAAAGAATGATTAAACTGCTTTTCGCTTCTCTGGTGGCTCTTTGCTTTACCGCTTGCGCCATCGTGATTGACGGTGAAGAAAAGACTACCTCCAAGAAGGTTGAATCTACTGGAAACATTGGCCTTTCCATTTCTACTCTAAACAATCCGTTCTTCGTCACCTTGGTTGAAGGTGCAAAGAAGGCTGCTGTAGAATTGAAGGTTGGCCTTACCGTTGTGGATGCTGGTGACGATGTTGCCAAGCAGGCCAGCGATATTGAAGACCTTGTCAGCAAGAATGTTGGTATTTTGATTGTGAACGCTGTGGATTCCGATGCATTGACCGGCGCCGTAAAGGCTGCCATGGCCAAAGGCGTGAAGGTCATTAGCGTGGACCGCGCCATTAACGGTGTGGAAGTGGATTGCCAGATTGCTTCTGATAACGTTGCCGGTGCGGAACTTGCAACCCAGTACATTGTTGATAAGCTGGGCGAAGGTGTTGTCACTGCAGAACTTCAGGGTACTATGGGTTCTTCTGCTGCTATTGACCGCGGCAAGGGCTTCCACAATGTTGCTGACGCAAAGCTTAAGGTTGTTGCATCCCAGACAGCAAACTTCAACCGTGCCGAAGGCATGAGTGTTATGGAAAACATGCTTCAGGCTAATGGAAACATTGCTGCAGTATTCGCTGCCAATGACGAAATGGCTCTGGGTGCTATTGAAGCAAGTTCTGGCGCAGGCAAGAAGGTGATGGTGGTTGGCTTTGACGCTACCGACGATGCCATTGCTGCAATCAAGGCTGGTCGTATGGCAGCTTCCATTGCTCAGCAGCCGGCTCTCATTGGTGAAACTGCTGTTCGTACCGCTGCAGACATTGCTAACGGCAAGACTGTTGCAAAGAACATCCCGGTGAAGGTTACCCTGGTGAATGCAGACAATGTTGAAGCTCTCCAGGCTGCAGCCGAAGCTCAGAAGATTGTTGGTAATGGCTTGATTGGTCTCTCTGTTTCTACCTTGAACAACCCGTTCTTTGTCACTCTCGTTGAAGGTGCAAAGAAGGCCGCTGCTGACATGAAGCTTCAGCTCACTGTTGTGGATGCAGGCGATGACGTTGCCAAGCAGGCAAGTGATATTGAAGACCTTGTGAGCAAGAATGTGAGTGTTCTGATTGTCAACGCCGTTGACTCTGACGCATTGACCAGCGCTGTTAAGGTTGCTCTTTCTAAGGGCGTCAAGGTAATTGCTGTTGACCGCGCCATTAACGGTGTAGATGTTGACTGCCAGATTGCTTCTGACAACGTTGCCGGTGCAGAAATGGCAACCCAGTACATCGTCGATAAGCTTGGCGAAGGCGTTGTGACTGCAGAACTTCAGGGAACTCTCGGTTCTTCTGCCGCCATTGACCGCGGCAAAGGCTTCCACAATATCGCAGATAAGAAACTGAAAGTTGCTGCTTCCCAGACTGCAAACTTCAATCGTGCCGAAGGCATGAGTGTTATGGAAAACATGCTTCAGGCTAATGGAAACATTGCTGCAGTATTCGCTGCCAATGACGAAATGGCTCTGGGTGCTATTGAAGCAAGTTCTGGCGCAGGCAAGAAGGTGATGGTGGTTGGCTTTGACGCTACCGACGATGCTATTGCTGCAATTAAGGCTGGCCGTATGGCTGCATCCATTGCTCAGCAGCCGGCATTGATCGGCGAAACCGCTGTGAAGACTGCTTCTGAAATTGTGAATGGCAAGACCGTCGAAAAGAACATCCCGGTTAAGGTGACTTTGGTTACTGCTGAAAATGCAGGCAAGTAAAGGCGGCGTCATGAAAGTTCTAAACATTGGTTCCATGAATCTTGACCACGTCTATAGCGTGGACCACATTATTCTCCCTGGTGAAACGGAAGCTACCGGCGCTGTTAAGCATTATCTTGGCGGCAAGGGCATGAACCAGTCTGTGGCTTTGGCCAAGGCCGGTGTGGAAGTTTATCAGGGCGGTATGATTGGGGAGGATGGCCAGCCCTTCCTGGATGCCTGTAAGGAATACGGCGTTCACGGCGAATACATTGCCAAGGTGGATGACCAGACCGGCCACACCATCATTCAGATTGACAAGAACGCCCAGAATAGCATTCTGCTGTACGGCGGTGCAAACCAGCGCCTGACTCAGGAATATGTGGACGGCGTGCTTAGCCACTTTGACGCAGGCGACATTCTGTTGCTGCAGAACGAAGTGAATATGCTGCCCTACATTGTGGAGAAGGCTTTTGAAAAAGGAATGCAGATTGCCTTGAATCCGTCTCCTTTTAACGAAAAGTTGGATGCGGTGGACATGACCAAGATCAGCATCTTCCTGCTGAACGAGGTAGAAGGCAATCAGGTTACCGGCAAGACGGATCCCGACGAAATCCTGGCAGAAATGCGCAAGCGTTTCCCCAAGGCTCGCATTGTGCTTACCTTGGGCAAGGACGGCGCCGTGTATAGCGATGGGGTCGAAAAGGTGTTCCAGCCCATCTTCCCCGTGAAGGCTGTGGATACCACTGCCGCCGGCGATACCTTTACCGGGTATTTCCTGGCAGGTCTCGCAGAAGGCATGCCCGTTGCTCAGGCTCTCCGCATGAGTGCTCGCGCTTCCGCCATTGCAGTAAGCCGCCCCGGCGCCGTGCCTTCCATCCCCCTCCGCAAGGAAGTGGAAGAAGCCCTGGCCAATAGCTAATTGATAACTAAGGCGAGAGAAGCGACCGTGCTTGCGCGGGCATTTCCGAGCCGGTTTAATGTTACATGAGCTTCTCCAATAAACGGAGAAGCTTTTTTTAATTATATTAAGTTGTGTAGATGTTCTTTGAAAGGAGAATCTGTGAAGTTTGTTTTAGGAATTAAGTTCGCTGTTGGCGTAGTCGCCTTAGGCTTGATGCTTGGGTTGTTTGCGGGCTGCGGTAACGACCCTTCCAGTTCTTCTCGAGGTGACGAATGCCCGGAAGGCTACATCTGCGATACGACGTATACCGATACAAGTGCGTACAGCTTTGTTTACTACTCTGGGAAAAATAAACTGGATACGGTTACGGCATTTACCGGCGAAATGAAATGCGACATCGAAGACAACTACTTTTCTTGCCGTTTGACAAGGACGTATAAGACTTGCTACGTTGTGTATAGTGCGCAGGCAAACCATGCGGAACGCAACACCGATAGCGACTCCTTGATTCACAAGGAAATAAACATTCTTCGCGTAGATACCACGTTCATCAACTATGGAAAAAAACGACTGATCGATTTCATTCCTCCCTATATCGAACAAGAAAAGATGGATTTGAAAGGTTTGCAGGATGCCTTTGATACGATTGAATTAGATTTTGACGATTCTTACACATATGATAAATACAGAGGGAGAGCCAATTTTAGAACACCTTATGTAATGGAAGATGTCTATGGAACGCTACCCAGCGATGCCGGACTTTTGACATACCCGAGTTATTATACGGTAGGTGCCGATGGTGACTCTATTTGGCATGTGAATCTGCTGGACCTGGAATCTATCGGCGGATGCTATGAAACAATTCGTATCGATTATCCTTTTACTCCGAAAATACATGAAGTCGGATTATACATATATAGCGATGAGCCTCTTGAAAAGGATACTACAGTAACCTGGCAAGCTTATTATACGGACATGTATGGCGTAAGGGACTCCACCGAAATCACAACCGTGTTTAGGATGAAGGATGGATTCTCAAAACCGGGAAAACCGGCTCTCGAAGAAGTCCCGGATATTGATTTTTGCGAGGATTTTGTGCCGAAGACTTGTGATTTCAGTGTCAACGATTCCCTGTGGTTTTATTGCGGAGTTACCCCGAAAGATATGGCTGGGGGACACGTTGCTGAGTATTATTACTATTCATTTAACGGTGCGCAGGTTGTCAAAAGGTCTATTAATGAAAACCTTACCCTTGCATCAGATGAAAGTGAATGCGAGAACTTTCTTTCTCATGGAGCCCCCGCGGGAAATGTTTATTGCAAGGGCCCCGTCGTAGTTACAGTAAAACAGGATACCTTAAGCGTGGCTAACGATGAAACGAGGAAAACTCTGTATGAAAATGCAAAAAGTCATTGCGAAGAGGTTCGAGAACACTTTGACAAATTGTATGAATCACGAGAGTAACGTTAAATTCCTTCATAGTTGGGCCGGCCACAAAATCGGTCGTCTATCACAGGACCGAGGGTTCGCCAAAACTTGCGAGAGCCGAAGGCGAACATGCAAGTTTTGAGATCCGGCCAGGGGGCCGGACCCGAAGGGCAAAGGGCGAAATGAAATGAGGACTTTGTCAATCCCTCACCCTCCTCGCGGCAAAGCTGCGAAAAGAGATTGGATAAATAGACAATCATAAAATATTATACTAAATTGGGTCAAACTCGGAGGGTTGCCAGAGTGGTCGATTGGGCCGGTCACAAAATCGGTCGTCTATCACAGGACCGAGGGCTCGCCAAAACTTGCGAGAGCCGAAGGCGAACATGCAAGTTTTGAGATCCGGCCAGGGGGCCGGACCCGAAGGGCAAAGGGCGAAATGAAATGAGGACTTTGTCAATCCCTCACCCTCCTCGCGGCAAAGCTGCGAAAAGAGATTGGATAAATAGACAATCATAAAATATTATACTAAATTGGGTCAAACTCGGAGGGTTGCCAGAGTGGTCGATTGGGCCGGTCTCGAAATCCGGAGTCTGTCACAGGACCGAGGGTTCGAATCCCTCACCCTCCTTGAAAAAAGATGGAACCCCTTGTGGGTTCCATCTTTTTTCATAGATGAATATCGAACCCTCGAATAAGAGGGTTCGCTTAACTGCGCGAGAGCGAAGCGAACACAGCGCAGTTAAGGATTCGGCGAAGCCGAACCTGGAAGGCTACGACCGAAACGAAGTGAAGGAGTAGTCCCATCCTTCACCCTCCTTTGAAACACTAAACGCACCCTTTGGGGTGCGTTTAGTGCTTTATAGATGTATGAGTTCGCGATCTCTAGGAACATTTAAACGAGTCGCGGCATTCAAATCTTTACAAAAAACTTACGAGAGACTATATTTGGACTAAATGAATATAGTCGCATGTAATGGATTGAAGTTTGTGGAGGCCGCCCCGGTCTCTTTTGCTGGCTGTGCCTCCGCCGTGCAGGTCCGCAAGTCCGTTACCCCCCCCCTATGTAACTAGAAGTTTACTTTCGGATGTTTTTTATAAGCCCGTGGCCTATGCCATGCGGCTTTTTTTCGTTTTTAAACAATAACAAGGAGAAACAATGAAACTCTCAATAATCAAAAAAATGGCCTTGCTGCTGGTAGGGTTAGCCACCGTGCAGGGGTATGCTCAATTTTACTACGATCCTAAGGGTCGTTCGGTTGACGATATTTATTCAGAAAACTCGAACTCGTGTGGATATGAAATTGGGATATATGGATGCTACACCCCTCCAGGAGAAGATTTTATCCGTTATACAGAAATGGTCCAACCCGAGCTTTACGCGGGAACAATTTCATCAATATCTTATGACGAAAAAAGAAAAATTTTGTCATTTGTTGATACGAAGAAATTTGTGAAACCCGTAAAAAGATTGTATGGGTTGGCTGTTTTTGGTGCGACCGACGAATCTAATTTTTACAAGCAAGAAAACCATGTTCAAGTTTTATGGTTGCCTGTTGATCCAAATGGTGAAAGATTTGTTCAAGCTTCTAAACAAACCCAATCCATAAAAGCTGCTAACTTACCGTATGTTCTGAATTATGGATATATGGATGGTGGTGATGTAACAAAATGCTATCAAGGTAAATCTTTGAGTTGTCAAATGAAAAGCACTCTTCTATCAGATAGATACGTTTTTATCAAGGAAACTGCGGGCGGCGAAACCGTTGAGTTAGATTTGACCCGTATTTTAGAGGATGTTTCTGGCTCAGGCTATCCTGATGTTGTTGTTGCGTTTCGTCGCATTGAATACCAAGATCCCCTGACTGAAGATTATGAGATTTATCCAGAAGAGGTGGCTGCAAAAACAACGACAAATTTGGACATAGTAACTTACCAGTACAATGTAAAAATTCCGGTTCCTCAAATTTATACAATCACATTCCTTGGCTATGATGGAAAGCCGATGAACTCAAAAGTGGTCTTTGCGGGAGACGTTCCCGAAGCCCCGTCTTTAACAGTCAAAGAAGATTCTGAAGAATTCCGTTACTTCGCAAAGTGGACCCCGGAAATTGTTCCCGTTACCGAAGATGCAACATACAAGGCTGTTCTGGATAGCGTAAAGAAGGATTTCAATGTGTACCTGGCTGCAGATTACGAGGCCGGTGGCGACATTTCCTTGTCTGTTGAAAATAAGACGTCCTGCGTAAGCGTCACCAAGAAATCCTTGGATGGTTTTAGCTATAGTTCAAATTCTGCGGTTAAGTTAAGTGGCGGTGCTCATACCTTGCTTTTTGACGTCACATTGAATACCAACGGAGACTGCGCAAATGATGAATTGGCCAAGACCATTAAGTGGACTTGCGCAGACGAATCTGAGCTTCATTTTGATGGATGTACCGCTATCCCTGTTTATGTAAATGGCGTCAAGAATGAACGTATGCTCCTTTCTGAACATAACGATGGCGTTTACAACAACGGTTTTGAATATGAGTTTGATGTGGAAGTTGCTGACGAAAAACTTCCCACGATTCAGTTGGCTGCAACCTATGCCGTAGGTGGCGATGTGGAACTTGTTTCGACAAATGCCGCTTCTTGCGTGACTATCACAAAACGTTACCTCAATGCAAACTGCGATTCCTATGATGAAGATGGACTTTGCCTGGCAAGCGAAATGCTCTACAAGTATAGTAAGGGCTCTTGGATGCTTGACCAGGGCCCTCAGGATTGGCCGATTGGTGCCGGCGATGTCAATTTGAAGGTTGATAAATCCTATCAGTTGGAATATGGTCTGAATTTTAAGCCGGCTAATTGTACCGAGAAAGAATTTGTGGAAAGTTTGGCCCTTGTTTCCGACAAAACAAATCTTCCTATCTACATAAATGGATCTCTCATCGGTACTGTTTTGACATATTCTCCGTATTTCAATTTCACGCTGAAGTCTCAGTACACTATCACCTTCTTTGATGACAAGGGTGTGCAGGTGGGTGATGTTGTGACGGTTGCTTCTGGTATGGCTGTGGACACCCCTGCAGAACCTGCAAAGCGCGAAGGCTACACTTTCGCGGGCTGGTTCCAGAAGGATGCTGAAACTGCTTACGACTTCTCCGCAGCCGTAAATGAAGATTTGGAACTTTACGGAAAGTGGACCATCAACAAGTATGAAATTGCTGTTGCCGCCAACGATTCCAAGATGGGTTCCGTGAAGGGTGCCGGCACTTATGAATACGGTACCGAAGTGGAACTGGTTGCTACCGCCGCCGAGGGCTACAAGTTCTCCAACTGGGAAGACGACGTCAAGGCTTCCGCCACCCGCAAGGTCAAGGTAACCGCCGCCGCTTCCTACAAGGCAAACTTCGAGAAGATTGCAGAATCTAGCAGCAGCGAGGCTGCCACGAAATCTTCGAGTTCTCGCAATGATACTGAAAGCAGTTCTTCTAGCGCCAAGGACGACAAGAGTTCCAGCAGCACGAAGCACAAGTCTAGCTCTAGCAAGACTGACGCCGTCGTTGCTGCCGCTGCCGTACCGCAGTTCAGCCTATCTGTTGCCGGTCGCAATGTGCAGATCGCTGGCGCCCGTATCGGTTCCGCCTACGCCGTCCTCGACATGCAGGGCCGCGTCCTCGCTACTGGCCGCACCGCTTCCGCCTCCATGGAAATCGCCGTGCCCCGCGCAGGCAGCTACATGGTCCGCGTCGGCTCCCAGACGAAGCGCGTGAACGTAAAGTAACCGCTAGCACAAAGGCGGCTCCGCCGCCACGATGTTCGCAAAAAAAGAAGCCCCCGAAAGGGGCTTCTTTGCATAATATTTTCGCTTCAAAAGTGTTGAAAATTATTTCTTGAGTGCTTCGACCTCTTCCTTGGAAAGGTCTGTGTATGAGACAATCTTTTCCATAGGTTCATTTTGGGCTAGCATTCGGCGGGCGGTTTCTTCAGCTCGTCGCTTTTCGCCTTCTTCATAGAAACCGTCAGCGATAGTCTTGTAGTTCGGACGAACGAAATCCATCTTGTATGCCTCCATGAAGATTTTTCTAAGCCAACCATGCTAATTAATCGCAAGCCGAGTGTCGCAGCCAAGCTTGCTTGGATATGACCGAGGCGCAGATTAATGCGCAATTTAATTGCGCAAATATACATCCATCTGATGCAATAAGTCAAGGGCTTCCTGTTTTGTAAGTTCTTCGAGAACTCGCTCGATGATTCTCCTGAACAAATCTCTTTTGCTTTCAGGATCACGAACATATTTAAGCGAACCGATGAATGCCGCGAGGCGCGCGTTGAAACCGTCCAGTTCCTCGTCGGAGACATTGTTCACATCCAGCATAATGCACTGGAACGGGAGCATGAGCCGCTGAAGTTTCTTGGGCTTATTGGCGTACAGTTCCTTAAGCGGATCCCAGTTTTCCTTGCCGTTGTACAGGATGATGGCGATGGAGGGAATTCCCCTAAAAACATTGTCCTTCAGCTTTTGCACCATGAGGTGAAAGTTGTAGCGGCGAAGCTGTTCCAGAACATTGTTGTCCCGTGCGGACTTGTGCTCCACAAGGAAGCCGACGAACTGTACGGGCTCGGAACAGTCTTCCTGAAAATCCTGCTTTACGTTTGCAAGAAACGCCAGGTCGGCGTACCCTTTGCTTTCGGTGTCGCTATAATCGCCGGGCATGCGTCTGAATGATGCTTGGTCCAGCAGGTTGAAGAGGTCGTTTAGTTCTGCATCCTTTGTGGTAAGGTAGCGGATAAACTCCAGAAAAGTCGGGACATCCGCTAACACTCCCCTGCAGAAGGGATCGTGAGGTAAATTCATCTTTATCCTATGAATTTATGTGGATGTAAAAAATCAGGGAATGGCCTAGTTGGGGCGAATTCCGTGGGCCCGCGACAGCTTGAAATATTTGAACTAGCCACGAGCCGACATGTAGTAAATAAACCCCGCTTTCGCAGCGGATATGTTAAACGTACAAAATGTAAAACAGAAAAACAAGGTGCGGTCTCCTTGACAGGGAGTTTGCAAATGATGTATCTTTTTCCTCGTACACTAATGATGTTTTTCTTCTGGAGGCCGACGGCATGACTGATCTCGCATACGAAAAAGAAGGCTCGTACCTGCAGGGTAAAGCTGATGGCGAAGATATTGGCCGCAAGGAAGAACGCCAAAAGGCTTTGTCTGAGAAGTTGCAGGCTGCTCGCGAGATGCTTCGCGAAGGGGATTCCGTCGAAAAGGTCTGCCGAATTTTAAAACTCACTGAGGAACAGGTTAAAGCCTTGTAGTGCGGTTAATAAAAAAGCTCAGTCTTTCGACTGAGCCTTTTTATACCTTTGTTGCGGTTGATACAAAAAGCACCACTCGTATGAGTGGTGCTTTTCGTATACCTTTTGACGCGGTTGGGAATCCACCTGACGGTGTATTCCACCGCAAACAAAAAGGAACTCACAGAGTGAGTTCCCTTTCGTATACCTCCAAGCGGTTTCGAACCGCTGTTGCGGGAATGAAAATCCCGAGTCCTGGGCCACTAGACGATGGAGGCGTA
>JAKSIB010000049.1 GCA_024399065.1 Fibrobacter sp.
GGCTTTTACGGAACTACCGGCCTAGCCGGTAGTTTTCAGTTATACAAAAAAGCCCCGCAGTTCCAAACTGCGAGGCTTTTTCTGTTTAAATCGTCCCGACGTACTAACCGACTAACGCCGTCTTCACCTGCTGAATGAAAGCCATTTCTTCCGGAGAAACGTTAGTTTCATTATTGTCTTCCTTGGAGGCGCCAGCCACGCGAAGCATAGCTTCCAGAACCTTGCCCTTGAATTCAGCAGATTCACCCTTCAAGGCATTCACGCAAGCCGTGGTGCGTTCCTTGGCATTGATGTAGCAGCCATAGGTACTGTTAAATTCATCCCAGCTTACATCCGGGGTCAATTCGTCGTGAATCTTGTCCAGTTCATCGCTTTCAGCTTCTGTTGCAGAAGAAGAACCAGGCAGCAACTTTTCCGTTTCAGTTTCGTGGAAAAGACAAGCCACCTGCCAGGAAAGGACCAAAAGAGCAAGATTCGGATTCATTTACACCTCGTATTGTTTTTCTTAAAGATATATAAAATCTTGAAAATTATGAGAATGCAAATCCATAGAATTTGACGATAAATCAAGAAAAGCCCCGTTCATCTATCATCATTTTCAATTTTTAACCCCACGATCCACCATTCTCGTAATTCATACTTCATAATTCACAATTTTTACTATATTCCAGCACATGGCATACGTAGCAATGGCCCGAAAGTGGCGTCCCCAGTCTTTCTCTGACATGGTTGGTCAGGAACATATCGCACAAACCCTTCAGAACGCAATTGAAGGGGGACGCTTGCACCATGCATTCCTGTTTACCGGAACCCGCGGTGTAGGTAAGACCACCAGTGCCCGTATCCTCGCCCGTACTTTGAACTGCACCGGCGGCGACCCCCTCCACCCCTGTGGCGAATGCCCCAGCTGTAAGGATTTTGCCGGCGGCAATCCCATGGACATTTTCGAAATCGATGCTGCTTCCAACACTGGCGTGGACAACATCCGTGACGTGATTGAACGTGTGCAGTACCCGCCCGTTATCGGCAAGTACAAGATTTTCATTATCGACGAAGTCCACATGCTCTCTACCGGCGCCTTCAACGCATTGTTGAAGACTCTCGAAGAACCGCCTGAACATGTGATTTTTATCTTCGCAACCACAGAAGTCAACAAGGTGCCGCAGACTATCCTTAGCCGCGTGCAGCGTTTCGACTTCAAGCGCCTATCCGTTGAACAGGTCCGCAGCCGCCTCCGCTTCATTTGCGAACAGGAAGGCATCAATGCCTCCGACGAAACCTTGGACGTCTTTGCCGAAAAGGCAGACGGTTCCATGCGTGACGGCCTCACCTACTTCGACCAGGCTTATGCATTTACCGGCAGCGAAATGACCGCCGATGCCGTACGTAGCGTCCTGGGCATTCCTCCCGTAGAACTTTTCTTCACGTTGATCAACGCCATCGAAGCACATGACCTTAAGGCCTGCTTCAAGATGGTGGACGATGCTTGCAAGCGCGGCATCGAATTCACTCCGCTTCTGGATGGTTTCGGCAAATTCCTCCGCAACTTGCTCTACACCCGCCTGGACGCCTTCACCCCCGACGTGCTCAACGTTTCCGAAGAACTTTACACCAAGTACAAGAGCTCTGTACCGGGCCTCAAGAACGGCGACCTTCTTCGCATCAGCAAGATGCTCATCGACCTTCAGGCAGCACTCCGCTACAGCACCAATCCCCGTCTCCTGGTGGAAACGACCTTCGCCCGCATGGCTTGGCTGGACCACCTCACAGACCTGCGACGTGCGTTAGCTGCCATTAACGACCCCACGAAAGCCTCCGGTTCCGCTGACCAAGAGGCGTTAAAAAAAAAAGTAACTGAAGTCAGCACCATGTTGGACGCCCAGGAAGAAGCCAAGGCGCTCCGGCAGAAGAATGAAAATCCCTTTGCAGCCATGCAGCAGGGTATTGCTGGTGGTTATAGCGCAAGCAACTTCGACGACCGCAATTCAGACGCCTTCGGCGACTCTGGTTTCGGCGACTACGGAAGCGGTTCCAGCGGTTACAACGGCCCTGTCTACACCCGTTACGAAATTGCGGCCGCCTGGAACTCCATCAAGGCCCGCATTGCCGACGACTACGACTTCAATTTCTCCGTGACATTGAACGAAACTGTTCTGGAAACCGGAAACCAGCAAATCACCCCCTTCCCTGTCAGGCTGACCTTCGTTAGCGACAGAGCTGGAAACGACAACTGGGGCGTCCGTCAGATGGAGGAACACCCGGAATATATCGAAAGGGTAAAGCAGATCCTGGAAGAAAGGCTCCAGACTCCCGTAGACCTTTCCATCGGAACCCGCGCCTACACCGAAAGCGAACTCCACCAGAAGCGTCAGGCACAAATGTCTCCCTTCGAGCTGGACAAGCAAAACGACTCCGGCCTCGCCCGACTCATCGATGTCTTCAACGCGGAACTGATCTACTCCGCCAAGGTGAAAAAACAGGTCATCGAGCAGCAGCCCGACGAGCAGATGCAGGACCAGGAAGACTAAGGCACAGCTTTTCGCGCACCAGCCCGACTTCGCGCCACTCCCAGCCCGCAACCAAGATTCAAATTTTATAAGTTTAAACAGAAAAAACAAAATAGAGGATTATTCTTATGGATATGAGCAAAATGTTGAGAGACCTTCAGAAGATGCAGAGCAAGATGATGAAGGCTCAGAACGACCTTAAGGCAACCAGCTTCGAAGCAGAAGCCGGCGGTGGCATGGTCAAGGTCGCCATGAACGGTAAGGGTGTGGTCACCATGATCAAGATCAACCCGGACGCCGTGGACAAGGACGACGTGGAAGCTCTGGAAGACCTGCTCATGGCCGCCATCAACGCTGCAGTCAAGAAGAAAGATGACGCCACCCAGTCCAGCATCTCCGACATTACCGGCGGCATGAAGATCCCCGGCATGATGTAATTTCAAGCGGTTCCGACGCGATTATAATTTACGCAAATTTTGCGTAAATCATCCCGTTCGCCTTGTCGGTTTTACACTTTTCGTAAGCCCTTTGGCCCAACTTTCAAAAGCCTCCTTTCAGGGGGCTTTTTTGCGTTTTTTCACGAAATATGACAAAAATCATATTCCTATGTCATTTCATCGGCTTATACGGCATTTCATCGGCAAAGTTGACCTTTCGCCCTTTTATCATTTATACAATTTTTTTACATTTGGGCCGTAAAAAATAATATAGGAGATATAATGTCTAGACAACTTACTATCTCGGCACCTCTAGCTTTTACAATGGCCCTGGGCATGGCCTGCCAGGCCTTCGCAGGTCAGATTTATACCCGCGAAGATGCAATCCGCATCGCCATGGAAAAGTCTTCAGACATCAAGGCTGCAGAAGAAGAATTGATTACCGCAAACTCCCAGGTGGAAGGCGGTTATGGCAACGCCTACCCCTCCGTGGACTTGAGCGCCACCGTCACCCGTGTTTTCGGCTTGAAGGATGTTGTACCAAGTACCCAAATGATCGATCAGTACAACACATTCTATCCCGATAGCACCGGCTGGATGGCGCTTCCCACCACCGGACAAGTCGTACCCACGAATTTTGACGGTGTAGCAGCGATGGGCATCGATGGACTTGTCACCGGCATGAAATCCCAGGCATACCGCTGGCAGTCCAACGTGAATCTTTCCGTGACCCAGATTCTCTATGCAGCCGGTAAGGTGGGCGTGGGTATCGACATTGCCAAGACTGCAAAGCGTTTGCAGGAAGTAAACTTGGACAATACCAAGGCAAAAGTTCGCTACGACGTAGAAAGTGCTTTTAACCAGCTGCTTTTCCTGGATTCCGCACTGGCTATCCAGCAGGCAACCATTGAACTGACCCAGACTAACCTGGACTTTGTGGAACAGTCCCTCAAGAGCGGCATGGCCACTGAACTGGACCTGATCCGCGTGCAGCTGGCTTTGGATGGTTACAAGTCCGACCTGGAAAAGACCAAGAAATCCCAGGTTCTCGCCCGTAACGCCCTTTTGAATTCCATGGGTCTTGGTTTTGACGCGGAAGCAACCTTTGTCGGTGAATTCCTGAACCCGGAAGAAGCAATCACCTACCCCGACACTTCCATGGCCAACGTGAAGAAGCGTCGCAAGGAATTGCTCATGCTGGAAGAAACCGAAACCATGCTGAACAAGAACATCGAAATCGAAGAAGGCGGCTACAAGCCCACCATCGTTCTCGGCGGTCAGATCGGCTATAAGAACCTGCAGAATGAATTCTACAAGTGGGACGCTCCCAGATGGAGCAAGCTCACCAAGGCAGCATTCCTTAACCTCAACATGAATCTTTTCAACGGTATGCAGACCAAGGAAAAGATTGTTCAGGCTAAATCCAAGCTCCGCAGCACCCAGGTTCAGAAGGACGCCGCAGAACGCGGTTTCCGTCTGCAGATCGAATCCTGCGCCAACAGCTTTGAAGACGCCGTCCAGCAGCTGGAAATCCAGAAGCGTCAGGTGGAACTTGCCACCAAGAACTACGACCTTACCGAAGCAGCTTTCAAGCTCGGCCGCGAAACCCAGCTGAACCTGCTCTCCGCAAACATGAGCCTCCGTGCAGCAAAGCTTAACTATATGCAGGCAGTTCTGAACTGGAACAACGCCCTCCTTGCACTGCGTCAGGCTACTGGTGAATATTAAGAGATAAGAGGAAGAAAATGAAAAACATCACGAAATCCTTTATTACTTTGGCCGCCCTCTCGCTCCTGTTCACAGGCTGCGACATGATGAAGAAACCGGGCGAACAGCAGGAAAAGAAAGCTTCCACTATTGAAGAAATCCAGGCTGAAAAGGGCAAGCCCGCACGCCTCGTGAAGGCAACCACCGCCAAGATGGCCGACATCCGTAAGTTCAGCGGCACCATCGAAGGCGCCCAGCAGAACTACGTCATTTCCAAGATGAGCGACCCTCTGGCAAAGATCAACGTCCAGGTGGGTAGCAACGTCCAGAAGGACCAGGTCCTTGCAGAATACGTTTTCACCGGCGATAACACCGCTTACCAGCAGGCCCAGGAACAGGTCGCCCTTCTGGAAAAGGTCACAGAACGTATGCGTGACCTTCATGCCAAGGGCGGCATTTCCCAGCAGGACATGGACTCCCAGGAAATGCAGTTGAAGATTGCGAAGATGGGCTTGGAAACAGCCCGCCGCGCAAGCAAGATCCTGGCTCCGTCTTCCGGCACCGTCATCAACATGAACTACCAGGTAGGCCAGGTTCCCGGCGTTGGCGGAGTCCTCTGCACCATCGCCAAGCTGGATAAGGTCATCCTCAAGCTGAACGTGACTACCCAGGACATCGGCCTCTTCAAGAAGGGTGCTACGGCAACCATTAACCTGAATGGTCAGAAGTTCGAAGGTAAGGTGACCCTCATCCCTCTGGCAGCACAGCCCCAGACCCGCTTCTTCCCTGTTGAAGTCACCTTCAACAACAAGAAACGCCAGCTCCTCCCGGGCATGTACCTCAATGCAGAAATCAACGCAGGCCAGGTCAACGGCCTCATCATCCCCAACGACGCAGTGGTTTACCGTAACGGTGTGAACTACATGTGGATCATGGATGAAGAAGGCAAGGCCAAGCGTAAGATCGTCAAGTTGGGCGTCATGACCGAAAAAGATGTCCAGGTTCTCGAAGGCATTAACGAAGGCGACATGGTTCTCGTAGAAGGCCAGTCCAGAATGAACGACGGCGACAAGATTCTCGTGTTGGAAGACTAATCCAGGGAGAGTTTCTGAATGATCAAGGCAAGTATTTATAAACCAATCACCATGCTCATGGTCATCTTGACCGTGGTGGTGTTCGGTATCTACACCTACCGTATGATGGTGGTGGACTTGATGCCGAAATTCGAAGTGCCTGTGGTGACCGCAGTGGTGGTCTATCCTGGTGCCAATCCGGAAGAAATCGAATCAACCATCGTAAAACCTTCCGAAGAACAGGTGGAACTTGTGGACGGTATCGACTACGTCCAGGGTCTCTGCATGGAAAACTACGGTATCATCATTGCCATGTTCCAGATGGGTACCAATGTTGATGTGGCAGCAAACGATGTCCGTGCAAAGATTGAACAGGCAGCATTCGACTTCCCCGATGCAGCCCAGGCTCCGGTGATTTCCAAGCTTGACATTAACGGTCAGGCCATGATGTCACTTTCCTTTACCGGCCCCACCAACTCCACCGAACTCCGCCAGATGGTGGAAGACAACATTGAACCGTTGCTCACCTCCGTGAAGGGCGTGGCTAGCGTGGATATCTTCGGTGGTACCACCCGCGAAATTTCCATTGAACTTGACAAGGAAATGCTGAAGAACCGTAACGTGGACATCGCCACCATGATGGGCTTGTACGGGGCTTCCAACATCAACAACCCGGTGGGCGACCTTCACGGTGCAAAGAAGAACACCACGGTCCGTACCGCAGGTAAGTTCAAGGCCCTAGATGAAATCCGTGATCTAGATATTCCGACATCTACCGGCGTCATTAAGCTTGGCGAAGTAGCAGATGTCAAGGACACCGTCAAGGAAATCAAGTCTGCCTCCCGTTTCAATGGCGAAAACTCCGTTTCTCTTGATATCAAGAAGCGTTCCGACGCAAACGTGGTGGACGTATCCAAGGGCGTGCTCCGCCGCATGGAACAAATCAACAAGACCCTGCCGGAAGGTTTCGAGCTCCACCTGGTGTATGACAAGTCCGAAGGTATTTCCGAATCCATCGATAACGTGATTCAGAATATCATTATCGCCATTGTCCTAACTTCCGTTCTTCTTCTTCTGTTCCTGGGTAAGATCTCCACGATGTTCATCGCTGCTCTTACCATGCCTATTTCCGTGATTGGTTCCTTCACCCTCATGTACTTCGCAGGATTCGGCATCAACATGATGAGTTTGATGGCTCTATCTTCCGCGGTGGGCTTGTTGGTGACCAACTCCATCGTGGTGCTTGAAAACATCAACCAGAAATTGATGGAAGGTTTGAACCCTAAGGAAGCGGCCCTCAAGGGTACATCGGAAATCATGATCGCCATCATGGCTTCCACCTTGACCAACGTTTGCGTGTTCGTGCCTATTGCCTTCATGAAGTCTATCGCAGGTGTCTTCTTCAAGACCTACGGCATGACCATGGTGTTCGCAACTCTCGTGTCGCTGTTGGTAACCTTCACCCTGACTCCGCTTATGGCGGCCTACCTGTTCAAGGGAAAGAAGTTCGACGAAAACGGCAACGTCATCGAAGAAAAGCACAACATCATCGTGCGTATATTCAGCGCCATCATGGGAATCTTCCCCAAGTGCATGAACGCAGTCCGTTTCGTATACCTCAAGACCTTGAGTTTTGCACTGTCCATTCCGGGTGTGTTTATTCAGGTTGGCGGTCTTATTGCCCTGGTCATGTTTGTGGCAACGCTTGCCATGAACTTCCTGAATGTGGAAATGATGCCTAAGCAGGACGGCGGTATGATTGACATTACCGTAGAAATGCCGGAAGGAACAAACATCCAGACCACAGACAGTATTTCCAAGGTGATTGAAAATCGCTTCAAGGATCTTAAGGAAATTGAACGATACAGCGTTACGGCCGGCGGTGAAAGTGGCTTTGCTTCCATCCGTCAAGCAAAGATGCGTATCAAGTTATTGAAGCGTGGTCAGGGTCGCGATCGTAGCACAGATGAAATCGTAGACTCCCTGCGCCCCTACCTGGCAAACATTCCCGACGCCTATGTTTCCATCAAGGCTTCCTCCACAACCCAGATGGGCGGTGGCCAGTCCGGTGACGTGGTGTTCGAAGTGAACGGCCTCCATGCCGACTCCGTGATCAAGGCAGCTGAATTGCTCAAGGCATCCGTCCTGGACAATATCGATGGCGTGGTCGAAGTCAAGTCCAGCTACGAAGCCGGTAAGCCGGAAATCCGCTTGGTTCCGAAGCGCCAGGCCCTGGCCGACTATGGTACTACCTTGCAGCAACAGGCAACCTACAACTACATCGCCGTTAGCGGTTACGAAGCAGGTACCTATTCTGAAAATGGTGAAGAATACGATGTGTATGTCCGCATGCAGGAAAAAGACCGCATGACCTACAACGACATTGCCGACCTTCCCATGCTGACCCCCAAGGGCTATGTAACCGCCCGCGACCTCTTCGATATCGAAACCGGTTCTGGTCCTACAAAGATTGAACGTAAGCGCAAACGCATGCGTATCGACATTTCCATGAACCTTCTTCCGGGACACACCACGGGCGAAATCCAGAAGAAGCTCACAGCCATGGCCGACGGCATGAAGGACCAGATCCCCGAAGGCGTGACCTACAGTTTCGGTGGCGATGCAGACATGATGAACGACATGGTGAACGAATTCATCGCAGCAATCATCATGGCAATCCTCATGACCTACATTCTGTTGGTTGCCCTCCTGGAAAGTTTCGCACAGCCCTTCATCATCATGACAACCATTCCTATGGGTGCTATCGGTGTGATTCTCTCCCTGGTACTTACCGGAAAGACTCTTTCCATGGTGTCCCTCATGGCAATCGTTATGCTTATCGGTGTGGTGGTGAACAACGCTATTCTATTGCTGGATGAAGCAAACCGACTGCTCCGTAGCGGAGCCATGGGACGTCGTTCGGCAATGCTTACTGCAGCAAAGGCAAAGTTCCAGCCAATTCTCTTGGCAACCTTGGCATCCATCGTGGCACAGCTCCCGTTGGCATTTGCAGTCGGTGGTGACGTGGCTGCATTGACCCAGCCCATGGGTATTGCTTGCGTAGGTGGCCTTGCCATTTCTGCAATCCTCACCATGTACTTGATCCCCACCTTCTTCTGGCTCCCCAATGCGATCACCAGCAAGGTGAAGAGAGGCGTCAAGAAGGGCTACAACAAGCTCAAGCGCAGCAAGAACGCCTAATCGGTAAGCCGCTACGGCGGCTCTGATTTCGACAAGTTTAGACAATAGAGTAAAAAGCCCGCACATCTGTGCGGGCTTTCTTTTTATGCCAAATGTTTTGATTTAAGAACTAGAAGCAGAAACCGATGTACAGGTTCACGTCATAGAACAAAACAGAACTAGTCGCAGCTTCCAAAGCGTCAGCAGCACCTTCATCACCACTGATGACAGGAATCTTGATGCCCATACCAGCATCCACGCCAAAGACAAAGGCACCGGAAACCATCTTCCAACCAGCCATACCAGCGACTTCAATCAAGTCTGCAGTAGCAGAATGATAATCATCAGACAAGCTTGCATGGTCATAAATTGCAAGAGCGTCGATATAGAAGCCACGATGTTCCGGCTTAAAGTACCAACGGGCACCAAGCTGGAGACCGAATTCAGAACCAGTGTACTCATCACCGTCATACTTAAGAGTCAAACCAGAAATATAAGGACGGGCAACAATGGACATCTTCTTTGCAAAGGGATATTCCACCGTTACATACAGGTTCGGGTTTCCAGTCAAAGGTCCGATAAGGGCCATTGCAGGATGAACGCCGATGTACAGAGTCTTATCATCAGAAGAATTTTCTTCTTCCTCATCAACAGCAGAAGATTTCATGGGTGCTGCGTCATTGTAGGAATCGTTGTCTTCTTCAGCAGCGGATTCCTCAACGGCAGGGGATTCTTCTGAGGGAGCTTCTTCTTCAGAAGAGTAAGAGTTATAACCATCGTCTTCCTGGGCAAAGGCAAAAGATGCCAGGCAGGCAGACAGGGCGAGAGATGTTAAGAATTTAGACACTTTGTCCTCCTTGTATTAAATGAATGGCACAAATTTAGACAAAACGTAAACAACAGAAAAAAAGTTTTGCATTTTGCAAACAATAGTTGACAATTTTTTCCCACACCATTTGTAGTTTACCTTCATGGCTAGAAATGAGAGAGAAAAGAACCACAACTTTATGATTCTGGAAGAGGGTGAAAACTTTTGCAAAGTTGCAGTCCTTGATGAAAACGACGAACTCCTATTGGAAAAGTTCCGATTCAACCTGAACAAGAAAATCATGCCCGTTCAAAAGACCGCAACAGAAATTCGGGAACTTCTTGCATCGCAAAAAAACAAGTTCGACAACAATGATCTGGACAAGATTCACCACTTCGAAAACTCTTGGGAGTCGGAGCCCATCATCAACCTTGTTGAAAACCTGCTTGAGGAAGCCCTGGACAAGGGCGCCACAGATATTCATCTTGAGCCCTCCAAAGCGGGGTTTCGAATCCGGTTCCGCCAGGACGGGCTTTTGCAGGATTTCAAGGTTCTCCCCTCCTGGATTTGCGACCCGGTCCTAATCCGTTTGAAAATTCTTGCAGAAGTCGATATTACAGACAAACGAATTCCTCATGACGGTAGCTTTACTTACGATGGTTTTAGGCACAAGGCCAACATAAGATTGAGCACCATCCCCATTCAAAGCGAAGGCAACGCCTTTGAAAAATGCGTGCTGAGATTGCTTCCCCTAACCGTTACTCAAAGCAGCGACACGCCCTCGGGTTTGTCGAAGCTGTCCTTATCCCATCCCGAGGAATTATTTCTAAGAACCGTTTTCAACAGCCCCCAAGGATTGTTTCTCGTAACAGGTCCCACAGGTTCCGGAAAGACAACCACGCTCCACGCCGGCCTTCAGGAAATTGCAAGAAAGCACATCAACATCACCACCATCGAAGATCCTGTAGAATACGTTTTAGACGGTGTAAACCAGGTTCAGGTCAACGAAAAATGCGGGTTCACTTTTGCAGAAGCCCTCCGTAGCATTTTGCGTCAGGATCCCGACGTTATTTTCGTGGGAGAAATTCGTGATGAGGAAACTGCGCAAATCGCCATTCGCGCCGCGCAGACGGGGCACCTGGTCCTTTCCACGCTGCACACCAATAGCGCCCAGGCCGCGTTCACCAGGCTTCAGGATCTTGGAATTGGTACAAACGCCATCAAGGATTCCCTTCTGGGTATTATGGCACAGCGCCTTGTCCGAAAAAAAGTCGGCCCCACTTACAAAGGGCGAAGGGCCGTCACAGAAATTCTCCGGACGGACGGAACCTTCGTCAACGGAAATCTTCAGGATTCAGCCAACAGGCTTCTGGCCAGGGGCATCACGGACAAGGAGGAACTGACCCGCGTTCTTGGCCAAAACTGGGCGGTTTCGCCATAAGAAGAAAATTTTTTATGCTATATTAGGAACGATGAAAATTTCTGATAGGTCTCTAGGCTACATCTCCCTATTCGCGCTGTTGCTGATTTTTGCAATAGTGTCCTTTGGCATGTGGCACGCCCATCATGAAGAAGCCAAGTGCATCTATGTGGAATTTGACGAACTGGGCACATTGCAGCCCGAAGATGACGTGGTTGTCCGTGGCTATTCCGTAGGTTCCGTAGGCAAGATCACTTGGCTTGGCGACCGCGCCCGCGTCCAGATCAAGTTTACCGAGCCCATCATTATCCGCGAGGGAACCCAGTTCCACGACGTGAACTACGCCTTGATGGGCCAGCGTCGCCTGGAAATCATTCCCTCCAAGAAGGGCAAGGTCCTTCCCGACGACTATATCCATACGGGCTACTTTGAACCGGGTATCGCCGAGGCTTTGCGCCTTATCGAAGGCTTAAACGACCAGCTGCTTTTGGTCCGCAACATGGTCCACACCCTTACCGAAGGGGACTCCACCCACGCTTCCATCCAGCAGTTCTTTGAAGAAATCCTGCAGACCGTGGAAGGCACCCTCCAGAGCACCGAGAAAATGGTTGGCAACATGCAGCCCACCATCAACAAGATTTTTGCCAAGGTAGACACCACCGGCAAGGCCCTCATGGACATCACCAAGCAAACCGATGCAGCCGTGGAGACTGCCGTTGGCGAAGTCAACCAGAAGATGGCCTTGGCACAGGACGCCCTCAAGAAGATTTCCGAAAGCGTTATCAAGGCTAACGAAGCCATTGAACATATCGACGGTAACCAGCACATCGACCAGTTCCTGAACACCAGGGACGCCGTGGACAAGCTCTCCGAATTTGTTGTGAAGATCAACGACCTTGTTCATGCCATCAACACCAAGGGTCTTACCATCTACGACGACAAGGGTAATCCGGTGAAGTTGATTCCGTGGAAGAACATGAATATCATCGGAAAGACCGCTCGCGAAAAAGCCGCGGAAAGAGCAGAAAAGGGCGAAACACTCGAGTAAGCCATGGATCTTTCCAACCTCCCTAAAATGGGGCCGAAAAGTCTGGTAGCTTTACGCAATGCAGGCATCGTCTCCCTTTCCGACTTTCTCTACAACATTCCCAGAACTTATCTGGACCAGACCAAGGTCAGCCAAATCGGTAACCTTCACGTAGGTGACCGAGTTGTCCTTATTGGAAAGATTTCTAGGGCAGGAATTATCCGCGGCAGGACCAGCCGTTTTGTGGCGACACTGACCGACGGCACCGGCGAAATTTCCCTGACGTTCTTCAAGGGAGCTCAGTACCATAGCAGGCGTGTACAGCCGGGAACCAGCTGGCTTGTTTCCGGCGTGGTTGGCGAGTACCGCGGTTTCCAGATGACTCATCCGGACATGCAGCCCTTCGATGAGGAGGACAAGTTCAGCGGTCAGATTCTGCCCGTCTATCCTATGACGGAAGCCATGACCAAGAGTCGTATAACGCAGAAGTCCCTGCGTAATTGGTACCGCGTGGTTTTCAACTTCCCCGCCTTGAGCATTGGCAATGTTTGCCCCAAGGCGCTCACGGACTACCTGCATTTTTCGCCCGTACTGAAGAACTTGCAGGCACTGCACCTGCCGAAGAATTTTGACGACATCCGTAAGGCAAAGTTCCAGCTGAAAGTTCTGGAACTTCTTCCCTTCTGCCTCCGCATGATTCACCGCAGAAAGAACCAGATGTTGCGCGGCCACGAGCGCCAGGTAGACCTTGGCCAGGTGATGAACGCCAAGGCCCGACTTCCCTTCGCGCTGACAGCCGGACAGGAAGCGGCGTTAAACCAAATCGTAGACGGGCTCAATGGCAAGAAACAGTTCCATGCTTTGCTGCAGGGTGACGTAGGTTGCGGTAAGACCGTTGTTGCCATGCTATCCATGCTTGCAGTTTGTGGAGCGGGCGAACAATGCGCCCTGATGGTACCCACCGACATTTTGGCAAGGCAGCACTACAAACAGATGATGCCCTTCTTTGAAGCAGCCGGAATGCGTGTGCAGCTCTTGGTAGGTGCCACCTCCGCTGCCGAACGCCGCCAGATTCTCGGAGAACTCCAGATGGGCCTTTGCCAGGCTGTCATCGGGACCCATGCCCTATTCTCCAAGGATGTTGAATTTGCAAAACTGGGATTCGTCATCATCGATGAACAGCACCGCTTTGGCGTAAATCAACGCGAAGCATTGCTAGCCAAGGGCGAGTATCCCGACATGCTGGTGATGAGTGCAACGCCTATTCCCCGAAGCCTGGCCATGACTTTGTACGGCGACCTGAAGGTTATTTCCATCAAGGAAAAACCTGCGGGCCGCAAGCCCATCAAGACCCGCGTCGTTCCGCCGGAAAAGCGAAACGACATGAAGAAGTTTATTTGCAACGAGGCAAAGAACGGAAATCTCTGCTACTGGATCGTCAGCCGCGTCAACGCCGACGACACCGACAGTTTCGACCCTTCGGAAAATACAGAAGCAGGCTCCCGCGCTCCCGCCAAGAGCGTAGACGATGTAGTCAACGAATTACGATCCTTCGACCCCACCGTTGTAGTTGAGGGAATCCATGGCCAAATGGACGAATCCACCCGCGACGAAATCCTCAAGCGTTTCGCCAACGGTCAAGTCCATATTCTTGTGGCAACCACCGTCATCGAAGTAGGCGTCAACGTTCCTCAGGCCAACGTCATGGCCATCGATTCCCCGGACCGTTTCGGATTGGCCCAGCTCCATCAGTTACGAGGCCGCGTAGGCCGCGGAGATGTCCAGGCCTGGTGTTTCCTCATGCTGCCTCAGGGCGACGCGGCCGCCACCTCGGAAGAACGCCTCACCCAGTTCTCCCATACCGACGACGGTTTCGAAATCGCCGAACTGGATTTGCAGACCCGAGGCGCCGGCAACCTGGAAGGCAATGAGCAAAGCGGCAGCTGGGTGTTCCGTTGGTTCGACTGGATTCACGACCAGGAACTCATTGCAGAAACTTTGCAGATGGCGGAAAACATTCTAAATGACAAGAGCGCCTTCGATGAAGACGCTCGCGAAAAAATCCAGCTCTGGTATAACGAAAAGCCCTCCGCCAACGAAGACGGCGTTCACTAGGCCCCGCGACGTTCAGCCCGCGCAGACCCCGCCCGCGACACACCCTTAAAGCAGATTTGTAAAAGTGCCCACCACAAAGGCACACAGCACCAAGTTCAAGAAAAAGAAGGTGCGACGGATAATAATAAAGAACAACGGCAGCCACTGCAGCATATTGTCCACAGGGGCAATCAATTCCTTGACGCCCAGGAACACGCTGATCATGCCGGTCACCACCATCATCAAGGTGCCGACAAAGTAACCTTCGTTCCACACATAAATCGTTGAACCGAGGCCCATAAGCACCGCCAATGTGCCAATGATAATTTCCACACGAAGGATAATGTTCTTTATCTTATTCTTTTCCATTATTTCACAATTTAAAAAATATGAGAAGCACGCCCCCTGCAACATACGCGAAGACCCCAGCCTTTATTGGCCGGGGTCTCCATAATCGGGCAGTTATAAGCCGGGTTTTGTACTTGTGCCATACGTCCTATGGGCTGTGCACTAAGCGATGACCATCTCTCTGGACGAACTGTTACCAGCCGCCTCAAGCGACCTACCCGGATATCCAGCTAGCACGAGCCGCGCCAGGCCGGGGTTGCCCCCAGCGGATTCCTGCTTGGTCTTGCACCGGATAAGGTTTACATTGCCACCCCTGTCACCAGGAATGCGGTGAGCTCTTACCTCGCCATTTCACCCTTACCGACCGAGAGCAACCTTGCGGCGCCCCGAGTCCGATCGGCGGTATAATTTCTGTTGCACTTTCTGTCGCGTTTCCGCGCCTGGACGTTATCCAGTATCCTGCTCTGTGGTGCCCGGACTTTCCTCCAGCTTGCGCCGGCGGCCATCCGCTGCCCGACTCAAATATAGAAACCTTTCCCATTTTTGCGCACCCCCTCTTTTCTATATTTAAGGATAGTTAGGAGTAGTTATACATGAAGAAGTTTATTACAGCCCTTTTGGGGGTGTTTCTTGCGAACGTTTTTGCAGAAACAGATTCCATTCCGCCCAATCCAGGCTCCTTCAAGATTGATTCCATCCAGTACGAAATCGGCGACGCCTTTGACGACGCCAAGTACCACACCAAGTACGACAAATGGGCCTACGACCTGTTGAACGTTGTCCACATCAAGACCAGACAATCCACCATCCAGAAATTTCTGATCTTTAACCAGGGCGACACGGTCAATCCCATCATCATTCAAGATGCCGAACTGCTCCTCCGCAAACAAAACATCCTCTCCGACGCAAGTATCACCATAGAAAATACCGACGGCAAGAACACCGCCCACGTCAAGACCAGCGACAACTGGACACTGGCATTTCCCGCAGGTCCTGGTTTTGGCGGAGACGAATGGACCTACGAAAACTTCAACTGGAATTTCGGCATTCTCGAAAGCAACTTCCTTGGTCTAGGGCAACAGCTCGGCCTCACCTATATCCACGGATACCTTCGAAACACATGGGATATCTATTATAGCGCTCCCCATTTTCTGTTCAGGCACCACCGCCTAGAAGCGAACTACAAAATCAATACCGACGGTTACATGGCGTCCTGGAGTTTGAAAGTTCCCTTCTTAAGTCGTTCACAGAATCAGTGGGCCTACACATTGGAAGGCTACAGGAGTAAAAGCGAACTTCCCTTACACAGCAGTGGAATCTTTCCCGAGGACGTCCTCCCTCACGAAACATTATTGCCCTTGGATTCCCTTCCAAAATACAATGGCCCTAAGTCCTTTCCCGTGGCAAAAGTCCAGGGCTTTGCAAATGACTCCCTCAGTTTCCGTTTAAGTAGATCCTTTGGCGGCACCTACAGAAAACTTTACGTCGCAGCGACATACGATTACCGCTATCTTAGTGGAGACAATGCAACCATTGCCCAAACTGTTTTCCACGACGGCAAAGACACCTACGTTATGGACACAACTTCCATCAGGGAAAACTGGATTCCCGAAAGGTTGGATTCCCGCCTGGGCCTATACCTGCAATTGTCCAATCTTTATTACATCAAGGAAAAGAATCTCCACCACCTGAAATGGACCGAAGATGTGGAAAAAGGATATTTGCTCAAAGCTCAAGTCTCCAAGAATTACGAACTGTTGGGCTCTGACAACAATGACTTTAGAATTGACTTATGGGCAAATCTTTACCTGGGTAGCGGCACCCATCACTTAACGTTGAATTCCGCAAGTAGCTTCTATCTGGATCACGGAGAAAAGAGAGACTTTTTTGGCCATGTGTTTGGCGAATACATTTTCCATCCGTCCACAAAATTTTCCACAGCCTTGAAAGGCCAAGTTGATTTCTATGAAAACGCAAAACGTGGATTCCAGTTGCTCCTGGACGAAGACTTCGGTTTTATCGGCAAGTCCGGTTTCATGGCAGGTCAGGCCAGAGTTTTCGGAACCGTAGAACAGCGCTATTTCCCCAATATCGAAATTGCGACATTCATGCCGGTTATTGCTGTTTTCGGATCCGTGGGTGAAACCGCCTGGGACATCAAGGACATTAACCGAAAGGACCTCATCTATACTTTAGGCGTAGGCTTCCGTTTTGGCCAGACAAAATCCATCAGCCGCCTCATCAACAACGTCGATATAAACATTCCGTTGAATGGTCCTACCAAGGGAAAACCTTATTACAGGCTTACCGTATCACGAAGTCTTTAATTTATAACTCCAGACTCTTTTTGTATATTTGCAAAAATTAGGTGGAGTTATTTATGAATAAATTATGTTTGACCCTATTTGCCTTGCTTTCGACAAGTGTTTTTGCCGAAACCGACACTATACCGGCTAACCCCGGGTCATTCAAGATTGACTCCATCCAGTACGAAATTGGCGACGTCTTCGACGATTCCAAGTACCACACCAAGTACGACAAGTGGGCCTACGACATCCTGAACGTAATCCACATTGAGACCAAGGAATCCACCGTCCGCAAGCTTCTTCTTTTCAACCAGGGCGATGTCGTTGACGATCTCAAGATCCAGGAAGCCGAACGCTTCCTCCGCACCCAGAATTTCCTTTCTGACGCAAGCATTACCATTGAAAATTCCGACGGTAAAAACGTCGCCAAGGTCAAGACCAGCGATAACTGGACTCTCGCCATTCCCGTAGGAATCGGCTTCGGCGGAAAAGACTGGATCTACAAGAACTTGAACTGGAGCATCGGCGTCCAGGAAAGTAACTTCCTGGGTTTTGGCCAGAAGTTGGGATTCTACTTCAAGCATGACTATTTCCGCGACATGTGGATGGTGGACTACAGGGCACCCCACTTCTTGTTCCGCTACAATCAGCTGGACATGAGCTACAGCTACAACACCGATGGCTATGCCGCCGCATGGCAGATGAAGGTTCCGTTCCTGAGCCGCACCCAGAACCAGTGGGCCTACACCTTGGAAGGCCTCAAGAACAAGCGCTCCATCTACATGTTCGGCAGCGGCGATCTTCCCAAGGGCGCAGAACTTTATAGCGGATCCAACACCACGCCCATCGATTCCCTTCCCAAGTATAACGGTTCCGAAACCGTCACCCTCATGAAGGTCAAGGGCTTTATCGAGGACTCCCTCTCCCTCCGCTTCAGCAGGTCCTTCGGCGGCACCCAGCGTAAGCTCTATGTTGGCGCAAGCTATGACTACCACCGCATGGAAGGCGATGCCGACAGCCTCGTCCGTTACATTTTCCACGACGGCACCGACAGATACGCTATCGATTCTGCAACCGCCTGGAACGAATGGGTTCCTGAGCAGTTGGACTCCCGCCTGGGATTCTACCTGCAGTACACCAACCTGCGTTATGTCAAGGAAAGGAACCTCCACAACGTGAAGTGGACCGAGGACGTGGAAAAGGGTTACACCCTCAAGGCCAAGGTTTCAAAGAACTTCGAGCAAATTGGTTCCGACAACAACGACATCCGTTTGGACCTTTTGGCAAATCTTGCACTGGGTAGCGGCATGCACCACCTGGTCCTGAGATCAGACAGCAGATTCTACCTGGACCACGGCGAAATGCGAGACTTCTACGGTCGCCTGTACGGTGAATACATTTTCCACCCCAGCACCAGTCTGTCCACTGTTTTGAAGGGACAGGTTGACTTCTATGACGAAGCAAAACTGGGTTACCAGCTTTCCTTGGGTGGCAGCGACGGCTTCGCAGGTTTCGACCCTGGTTTCTATACTGGCCAGGCCCGAGTCTACGGCATTCTTGAACAGCGCTACTTCCCCAACATTGAAGTCGCCACATTGATGCCGGTACTTGCCGTATTTGGCAGCGTAGGCGAAACCGCCTGGGATATCAAGGATATCAACCGCAAGGACCTTATCTACGTTGCAGGCTTTGGCATACGCTTTGCCCAGACAAAGTCCATTAGCCGACTGGTCAACAAGATCGATGTCAGCATTCCGCTGAACGGCGTTCGTAAGGCAGAACCCCACTACTCCGCCACAACAACCCTTAGCCTCTAATTTTCTCGCACAACGTGAGAATTATCAAACAAACGAGCTTTTTTTTCATTTTTTGACAAAAAAGCCCACAAGACGGCAATTTTTTTCGTATTTTACACTCGTAATGATAGGAGTTTTACACCCAATGCGTTTTGCTACAAAGTTGTTGAGTATTGTTGCTTTTGCTGCAGGAATGTCTTTTGCCCAGCTGGCCCCGGAACCGCAGATGGCCGACGTTCAGTTGATGCAGGATGCTTCCACAAACCAGCCCATGAAGATGGATTTTTCCAAGCCTCTCACCGGCATTAGCGACCCGGGTATCTTGTTCAGCCATTTCGGCAAGCGCCCGTTGATGATTTACTATTTCAGCCCCAAGTGCCCCCACTGCCAGCGTCATATCAGCGGCATCCAGGACATGATGAAGATGTATGAACCTGCCGGTCTCGCAGGCATCGCCATCGGCCTTGGCGGCGGCATCAAGAAGAACGACATCCGTCTCTTCATTGATCAGTTCCACGTTTCTATTCCCGTATTCCAGGACTCCGAAACCAAGTTCGGCACAGCCTACGGTACCGGTTACATTCCGGTTGTCTACCTGGTTAACGCCGACGGAACCTTCTACCGCTACGAAACCTTGAACGATGCAAACTTGAACCACCTCAAGGCAACATTGGACAAGATGTTCCCGAAGAAGTAAGAAGATCGAATTTGAGAGAGAAAGGCATTCCCCGAGGGGAGTGCTTTTTTTCCCTCATAAAATGAAAGAAAGGAACCGCCTTCGGCGATTCCTTTCTTTCATACTCGAGGCGGGATTCGAACCCACGACCCTCTGCTTAGAAGGCAGATGCTCTATCCAACTGAGCTACTCGAGCA
>JAKSIB010000050.1 GCA_024399065.1 Fibrobacter sp.
CCCTTGCACGCAGCTAGTATTGTAGGGCTACGCCCGTATATGAAGAACCACCGGCCGGTGGGTCACTTTTTTGTTTTTTTTAACAACGCTTTTTGTTATTCGGGAGAACCTTCTGCTGATGATTTTTAATAGATTGGTTCTTGTAAGGCTAGGAGGTTTTTATGAAAAAACAAGATTCTTTATTGGTCCTTTCCGCTACATTGCTTGCCGCATTTTCTCTTGTTGGCTGTGGCGATGAAAAGTCTGCAGATCCCAACGATAACGAAGGCAAGGACGTGATTGCAAATAGCTTTGATGAACTGCCTGTGTGTAGCGCGTCCCGTGAATGCTCTGTGGGATATGTAAAAGGTGAGAAGATGGAGTACACTTGTGTCGATCGCAAGTGGTTAAATGAACAGGAACTTATGGTTTCCGGTAGCTGTCAGAAACGTCCAGAAAATGGTGAAGACGAAGCTGAGAATCCGGTATTTACTGCTGAAGATTATCTGAATTCTGAAATTGAATATGGAACCATGATTGATCCTCGCGATAGCAGTGTCTATAAAACGGTGAAGATTGGTGACAAGGTTTGGATGGCACAGAATTTGGGGTATGGGGATGATTCCATTCGAGCTTATGGCAACGCAACAAATTTTGATTCCTTAAATGGCCATAATTATTATGCAAATGAAGCTCAACTCGTTTGTCCAGAAGGTTGGCATTTGCCTCGGTATAATGAGTTTGTAGAATTGATTTCCTTTGTGGATTCAACGTTTGTCGGAACGGACAACGAAGATTCTGTGGCTGTATCTAAAATCGGTGGGAAGGCGTTGAAGTCTCCCCTTGGCTGGACATTGAATGGTGGCAGTAATGAATCTGGTTTTTCAGCAGTCGGATCTGGTTACGTTACCAAGGATTCGAAGTATGGCATGGTTGTTGTATCTACTCTAGGCGAATCTGCTTGCTTCTGGTCTTCTTCTGGATATAGCGAAGAATCTTGGTCTTATGGAACGCTTTCTGGAACGAATTACAACATGTTCGCCCTTTGCCTGACGAAGGATGATGACTCGGTTAGTTTGAAAAAACGCAATGAGGCTTTGTCTGTTCGTTGTGTAAAGGATGAATGATAATTTTGATGAACTCCCGGCGTAATGTCGGGAGTTTTTCTTTTATGGGCGAACAGGATTTTTTCTAAATTTGCGCCCATGGAATTTAAGCGTTTTGAAGCTTTGATCGAGAAGTTTCCCCAGGTGCAGATTTTTAGCACCGATGGCGAGGATCTCGACAGAGTCATTACTCATTTCTTGAATCAGCAGACGGACGTCTCCACAATGTCGGAGGCGATGCAGCGTCGTATCCAACGTGCATTGGCTCCGTTCTGGCAGCAGCGTTTTGTGAGCCTTTATGATACCGAGGCTCCGCTGGTGAAGAACTTGCTTTTGGACAAGAAGTTCTTTTTGCAGACAGATCGCTATATCGAAGATATGGCGTGGGCTGAAACGGATACTACCAAACTCGATGAAGCTTTGAAGATTGCGGACCTGGCTATGGGCATTTTGGACCGTAAGTTGCTGAGTCTTTCCAACGGAGAATTACGCCGAGTTCTTTTGGCACGTATGTGGATGGAAAAGCCCCAGTGGGTTTACTTTAACGATTTGTTTGGCGGTCTTGACCCGGAATACCGCGCCCACTTGGCGGGCTGTGTTGCTGACCTTGCTCGTAGTCGCGGCTCTGAATTGAAGATTGCTGTGCGCTTGGCCCGTGAAGATGAATTGCTTCCGGAAATTCCGGCCTTCGTTTACGAGAACAAGACCTTTGTGGAATACCAGGGTGAATTGCCCAAGTCTGCTTCCGCACCGAAGTACAAGAAGGCGGAACTGAAGGATTACCAGGTTGTAGACTTGAAGACTGGTGTTGCCCACGATGCTGCCGAATTTTATCAGAACTCGATTGCGGTTGATGGTGCCCAGGGCGCTGATGAAAAATCTCAAGTTTTGTTTGATTTGAAAAACGTGAATGTCCGCTTCAGTGACACTGACGTTATCAAGAACTTGAGCTTGTGCATTCGCAAGGGCGAACACTGGACTATCATGGGCGAGAATGGTGCCGGCAAGAGTACCTTGCTGGGATTGCTCACTGCAGACCATCCGCAGATCTACAAGAACGAAATGGTCCTTTTGGGCGAACGTCCGGGCCATGGTTTGAACGTCTGGGAGCATAAGGAAAAGTTTGGTTTCTTCTCTCCGGAACTTGCCTTGCAGTACCGCGAAGACTTGACTCTTCTGGAAGTCCTTTGCACGGGTTTTACTACCCAGCTTTGCAAGGTGGAGTATCCTTCCTGGGCTCAGAAGCAGAAGGCCCGCGAAATGCTTGCCTACCTGGGCTTCGAAGATGTGGATCAGAACATCCGCACTTTGTCTCCCATCGATAAGCGCTTGGTGCTCATGGCTCGCGCCGCGATGCGCCCGCCTGAAGTGCTTTTGCTGGACGAACCTTCCCAGGGTTTGAAGGGTGAATACCGCGAAAAGCTGTTCCACTTGCTCCAGCTTCTTTCCAAAGAAACTACATTGATTCTGGTTAGCCATTACGAAGAAGAATGGCCGCCTTGCATGACCCATTTATTGAGAATGCCCAAGTTTTCACTTAACTAGGCTCCAGGTTCGAGGCCCGAGGCTTGAAAAAATATGACGTTAAATGAACAGACTATATTAAAGGCTCTTTGTGCGGTGCAGGATCCGGACCTCCACAAGAATATTGTGGAACTGGACTTTGTGCAGAACTTGAAAATTGAAGGCACGAAGGTTTCCTTTGACCTTCGACTGACAACGCCGACTTGCCCGATTCGTGACCAGTTCAAGGATCAGTGCATCGCCATTGTAAAGAGCCTTGGCGCAACAGAAGTGAATGTGACTTTCACTGCCAAGGAAGGTGGTTCCGCTACAGGTAATTCTGCAGCACAGGCTCCCAAGAATTCCCACATCGGCGAAGTGGCCCATGTGGTGGCTGTGGCTAGCGGAAAGGGTGGCGTGGGTAAGTCCACAGTCACCGCAAACTTGGCCATGGCCCTAAGTTTGTCTGGGGCCCGCGTGGGTATCCTTGATGCTGATATTTACGGCCCCAGCATGGGCCTCATGTTCGGCATCGACAAGGCTCCTGAAGTTTTTGACGACAACACCATTGCCCCTGTTGAAGCCAAGGGCGGCGTAAGCATCGTCTCCATGTGCATGTTCGCTGATTCCGACAAGGCTACCATCTGGCGCGGTCCTATGGTGAGTCAGATGATCCAGCATTTCATTCATCATGTTCGTTGGGGCAAGCTGGACTACCTTCTGGTGGACTTCCCTCCAGGAACAGGTGACATCCAGTTGACCTTGACCCAGAACTGTCCCATGGCAGGTGCCGTGGTTGTGACCACCCCGCAGGAAGTGGCCTTGGCTGACTGCCGTAAGGGTATCGCCATGTTCGACAACGTGGGCGTGCCTGTCATCGGTATCGTGGAAAACATGAGCTACTTCATTTGCGACCAGTGCAACAAACCCCACTACATCTTCCGTCAGGGGGGGGGTGCCAAGATCGCAGAAAAGTGGGGCGTACCCCTCATTGCCAAGGTTCCTCTGGAACCTGCCGTTGCCGACTGTGGCGACTCCGGTACTCCGGCAGTGTTGAGCAATCCCAACTCCGAATCTGCAAAGGCCTTTATGGAAGCGGCCGACGCCATGGTCAGAACCATCTCCATCTTTGATCACGAAGGCGATGGCGTTCTCAAGACCTTCAACTATGAATTTGACCAGTTGCCGGTGGAGGAAGTCTAATGATCCAGCCTAAGAAAGTTTTTAGAACCGCCGACGGCAAGCTTGGTTTTGAATGGACCGACGGTAGCCGCGGGGCCTGTTCCATCCGCAAGCTGCGTTGTGCATGCCCCTGCGCCCTGTGTGTGGATGAGCATACCGGCGTGAAGCTTTTGGACGATTCCACTGTGCCAGAAGACATTAAGTTGGTGAAGGTCCAGTCTGTTGGCCGCTATGCAGCCTCTCTGGCTTTTAGCGACGGCCATAATTCTGGAATTTACCCTTATGATAAATTGAAGGAATTGACGGATTTGGCTTAAAAAACCATATTTGTTCAAATCTTATTCCGAGTTATTGAATTTTAGGTGATAATGATATGAGTGATGCAAACGAAGCCCTCTATTTCCGAGACTTGAATCGGTTCCCGACACTGACTCCCCAGGAGGAGTCGGCTCTCCTGACCATTATCAAGACCGGATCCACCGAAGAAATTCGTAAGTCCGCCCTGCAGCGCTTGATTCGCGGTAACCTCCGTTTCGTGGTTAGCGTGGCTCGCAAGTACCAGGGCCGTGGACTTTCTCTCTTGGATTTGATCAACGAAGGTAACTTGGGCTTGTTCAAGGCGGCCAAGCGCTTCGATATGGACAAGGACGTGAAGTTCATCTCCTACGCAGTGTGGTGGATTCGTCAGTCCATTCAGAAGGCTTTGTTTGAACAAGTGGGCGCGGTCCGAATTCCGCCTAACAAGCTTGCCTTGGTAAACCGTTTTAAGCGCGCCTTGATGCAGAACGACGGTGACTACGATAAGACCATCGCCATGGATGAATTCTCTCCCTTTGAAAGGGACATCGTGGAAGTCATGGAAAAGATCGTGGATATTTCCTTGGATGCTCCTATCGGCGACAGCACCACAGTTTCTAGCAGCAGCGAATCCGTTAGCACCCTCATGGACGTTCTTGGCTCCGAAGGCAACCAGGACGAAGACATGGAAAGGGAAGAACGCAAGAAGTTGATCCAGGAAACCCTGTCCTCCTTGCCACAGCGTGAAGAAGAAATTTTGCGTATGTTCTACGGTCTGGATACCGTTGAAGATACCACCTTGAAAGACATCGGCGAAGACTTGAAGCTGAGCCGTGAACGTGTCCGCCAGATCAAGAACAAGACTTTGCGTCGCTTGCAGAAGAGCAAGGAACACAAGGAAAAGCTGGCTGACTTTTTGGAAGATTAATGGCTAAAAAAACTTCGGGAGCACAGAAGGCCGCATACCTGTTTTTGGCTTTGTGTTGCGGTGCGCTGCTGGCTTTTGCCGGCTGGCGCGCTTATGATATTTATGGACCGTCTAAAATCACGGTTGGTGGTGTACCTTACGGTTTGCCGGCTGGTTCTTCCGTACCTCGTGGTGACGCTCCTGATATGGCCGATGCTGTTTCCAAGTCCCCGATCCAGGTTCAAACAGAACTGCGTCGTGCAACGGAACTTTTCCGCTCCGGCATGTATGGTTCTGCCTACGATATCTATGATGGCGTCGTGGCTCTTTACCCGGACCTGCTCCCTGCAATCTGGGGCGAAGTGAACACCACGTTTGAAATGGGACAGCTTTCGGAAAACCAGCACGACCGTCAAGCTTTGCTGGTTGGAAAGCTTCAGGGCAAGTATCCGGGAACTGGCATTGCCACTTACCTGGATAGCCGAAATTTCTATGCCGCAGGTAATGAGACTGCAGCTCTGGAGCTGGCCCGCGCTGCGACGGAAAAGGCTCCTTCCCTTATTGAAGCCAGACTTTGGTTTGCTCAGCTCCTGATGAACAATTCCAGGTTGCTCCAGGCGGCTGGTGAACTCCGCACTGTAATCAGCCTTTCCAACGGGGAAGCTCCCAAGGCCTACGAACTGCTGGCTGAAATTTATCACCAGAACGGCTTGCTGGACAGCTGCTCCGCTATCGTGGACTACGCACTTTCCCAGTATCCCATGAACGTCCGCTTGCTTTTGCTGCAGGGCTTCCTCAACGAATACCAAGGCAACTTTGATGCCGCTGAAAAACTTTACCAGCGTATCCTGGCTTTCCGTCCCGACTATGGTCCTGCTAAGGAGGCAGCAGCATCTATTGGCGAAAAGACTCCTCCGGGCCCGAGCAACGGTGGTGCAATGTCTCCCCAGGAAAGGGCTCAGACTGCCTGCGATATCTTGGAACCGCTGGTAGAACGTTACCCGGAAAACCTGCCTTTGCGCGAAGCTTTGGGCCGTGCCTACATGAAGGGCCGCTACTTTGACCGCGCACGTCAGCAGTTCCAGGAAATTCAGAAGGCCGATCCGGAATATCCGGATATCCGTCAGCTGGTTCAGGAAACGAACGCAGTGCGTGTGGCTCCTGTCGTGAAAAATGACGGCTTGACCGCAAACTTGAACCGAGCTATCGACAGCTTGCGCGGAAACAGCATGCCGTCTACGAAGCATGATTTCTCGACCATGCTTGGTCATTACCTTGTTCGTTATGGCGCTACTCCGAAGGAATTCTTCAAGAAGTATTCCATCAGCAATTTCCGACCGGTTGCTAATAACGTATGGCAGGAATCTTTCTATACGGCTCCTTACCTGCACACCTATACGGTAGTCTTCGATTCCCTGAATCACTTCAAGGAAGTCCACGTGGTAGTCTTTGACTCTTCTTCCAATTCCAACCATTTGGGAATTGCTCCGGAAGTGTTCACTCGCTTGCTCAAGCAGAACTCTAGAATTTCCGGTATCGGTAATAGCACTGGAGAAACCGATTGTGGAGACGATCTTATCTTGGATGCTGCAGTCTGGGAAACTCAGGACAACTTTGAATTATTGGCCCGAGTGGTTGGTAAACCTGCAGAAGTGCGCATGATTCGTTTTGACAAGTCCGCATTGCCGCCTGGCTTGAAACTCTGCGATTACGCCAAGTATTTGAACCAATATTGAGAATAGTTTTTTTGTATTTTAATGAATATGCGTGGAATTCGAATAATCGCTTTAGCTTTGGCAGCCTTTGCTTTGGAAGGCTGTACTTGCTGCGCTTATTTGAACCACATGTTCAATGCTGAACGTCTTTACGATGAAGCTTCTGAGATGCGTCAGGCTCGTCAGGATTCTGTGCCTGATTCAGAAACTTCTCTCCCCGGTTCTGATGAACGAGTCAAGTATGATAAGGTCATTGAAAAAGGCTCTCGCGTTCTTGAACGTTTCCCCAAGAATACGAAGCGTACGGCCGAAGCTGTGTTCCTGATTGGTGAGTCTTATCGCCACAAGCAGGAATGGGGGAAGGCCATCACCAAGTACGATGAGTTTGAACGCTATTTCTCTGAAAATGATTCCATGGCTACGGTGGAATATCAGCGTGCCTACTGCTTGTACAGAAATGGCGAATACAACATTAGCCGCTTTGCCCTTGAACCTGTTGTTTCAAGGAAGGATCATCCCTACTATTTCCAGGGATTGAATCTTTTGTCCCTTTTGGATGAAAAGGCAGACTTTCCGGAACAGGCTATTGCTTCCTTGGAGGCTGTCCTTGCTGACACCTCGGGAACACCCTTCATGCGAGCAAAGGCTCACTTTAGACTTGCCGGACTTTACTTCAAGATGGAAGAATGGGGCAAGGCTCGTGAACACTACACTGCAAAAGAAATTTCCCAGCTTAATGTGAGAGAACGTCAAACGTCTGGCGAACAGGCCGCGGAATGCTTGGTCAAGCAGAAGGATTTCTTGAAGGCTGCCGACGAGTTCAAGGAACTGTACAAGAACGAAGAGTTCGCTGCTGCTCGTTCCTTGTATCTGGTTCGTATCGGCGAAGTGACCTTGATGGCGGAAAAGTACGCCGATGCAATCGTCATTTTGCAAAAGGTGAACGACGAATATCCGCGCACGGAATACTCTTCCCGTAGTTACTATACCTTGGGCGATTACGAACAGAACAAGAAGATGGATTATGAAAATGCTATTGCCTATTACGACAGTAGCTTTATGGCAAGAAGCATTTGCGAATGGGGCATGGAAAGCCGCAATCGTCGTGATGCGCTGAAGCGTCTCCTTGCCATGCGTAACCAGAACGATTCCTTGCGTAAAAAAGATTCCATTCCTAATATGACGGGCTTCTTCAGTTCTGAATTCCAAATTGCAGAATTGTTCCTGTTCAAGTTGGATGAAGTGGATAGCGCCGTTACCCGATTGTCAGCCATTATCGAGGAATCCAAGGATAGCGTTCAGGTTTTGAAGGCTACTTATGCCAAGGCATTTATTTTGGATGAATTCCTGCACGACCCTGATGCCGCTGAAGAAATCTACAAGGAAATTGTTGAAAAGTATCCGGACACGGAATATGGTAAGCAGGCCCAGGCTAACTTGGGTATGCGTGTCACTTTGAAGACTCGCGAAGATTTGGCTAGAGACCGTTATCTGGTGGCAGAAAGCTTGTGGACCATCGCTTCCGAAATGCCTGTGGATCAAATGGACTTGGTTGATTCTGCCTATGCATCTGCATTCAATGCCTTTGATAGTTTGTATCAGGAATATCCTGAAACGCAATCCGGGGCTCAGGCTCTTTACATGAAGAGCATCTACTTCCGAATGAATCCGGATCGTGTGGACAGCGTCGTCGCCAATTTGAAAACACTCAGTGAAACTCATCCTCAGACTCCGTGGGGCAGGGAAGCTGCAAAGCTGCTGAATTCCCGAATCACAATTACAGACAAGGATCTGGAACGTCTCCGCAAGCGTGTCAAGAACAGCGAAGAACATATTGAAAGACTTTCTGCTCAGTATTACGAAAACCTCGGTAGAAAGCCTGAAGAAAAGAAGGTCGAGGTCAAGAGCAAGGAAGAAGAAATTCTCGAGAATACGTACAACAGCATGTACGACTTCGAATAAAAATCAGAAAAATTTTGGGATAGATGGCGATTGTCAGAAATTGACAATCGCTGTTTTTATATTTGTGCACAGAAAGGCACTAGTGATGAATTGAGACAAGGAAGAAAGTGTCGGTGCCTTATAGGAGTAACTATGAGAAACAAGTCCATGAAGAAGAATGCAAAAGCTGTTGTGACTAACGTGGTTGAAATCCCGGAACAGAAACCCTGGGTGTCTGGCTTTGAAATGTTCAAGCGCCGTATTGATGAACAACTTCAGATGAATGGCTTTTCTGACGGATTTGTTGATGACGAGGACTTGCTGCCCTTTTACCGCATGGGCGAAAGCGAAACCTACGTGCTGGCTGCGCTGGGTTGCGCCATGCCGTAGCACGATGTTTTTTTCTTAGTTGTTGGTTAGATGAAAAAGAAAAGGCCCGGTTTCGACCGGGTCTTTTTTACTTAGCCTTGTAGCTTACGAAGCGGATGTTGTCGCAGTAGTCTTTATGAATACCTGCGAATTCCAGCCAAGGATAGTTGGAGGCTTCGGCCTTCAAAACTTCTGCCTGCTCGGATCCGATTTCCAGGAAAATCATGGCGCCGCTGCGGAGGCGGTTTTCGGACTGCTGGAGGAGCTTGCGAACCAGTTCCAGACCGTCGGCACCACCGTAGAGGGCGAGGGCCGGGTCGAACTTGTCCACTTCCGGCTGGAGCTTTCCCTTTTCGGAATCCGGAATGTAGGGGAGGTTTGCCACCAGGCAGTCAATCTTCTTGTCGGCGCTGTAGCCTGCGGAGGCGAGAGTTTCGGCAGTAACGGCGTTCAGCAAGTCTCCCTGAGCAAAGACCAGCTTGTCGCTGTTCAGCTCGTTGGCTTCTGCATTTTCGCGAGCCAGTGCCAATGCGTCTTCGGAAACATCGCAGGCCAGAACCTTGGCGGTTTCCATTTCCTTGACGCAGGAGATGGCGATGCAGCCGGAACCGGTTCCGATTTCCACCACGAAGGGAGATTCAACTTCCTTCACGCTGTTCTTCACCATGTCCACGATGTCTTCGGTTTCAGAACGAGGAATGAGGGCTCTAGCGTCGCACTTGATAATGAATCCGCGGAAACTTGTATCGCCGATGATGTGCTGCAACGGTTCGCGGTTGGCGCGGCGTGCCACCAGCGGGCGGAGGGTGTCCAGTTCCGCCGAAGTCAAGGGCTTTTCGAAGTTCAGGTAAAGATCCATGCGGTTCTTCATCTGGAGGCCGAAACTGATGATGTGCTGTGCGTCCAGCAGAGGATCAGGAACGCCTTTCTTTTCAAAGAAGACCTTGGTGCGGTTCAAAATTTCAAGAACCGTCATGGGACCGTTATTTGCGGGTGTTGCCATCGCGCTTTCCTTACTGGTTAGGGCGCCGGACTAAGCCTGGAACTTGCCCAACTTTTCCTGAGCGTTAGCCATCTGGAGGCCGTTGATGACTTCCTGAAGGTCGCCTGCTACAACCTGGTCCAGGTTGTACAAGGTGAGGCCGATGCGGTGATCGGTCACGCGGTTCTGCGGATAGTTGTAAGTACGGATCTTGGCGGAGCGGTCGCCGGTACCCACGAGGGCCTTACGGCTGGCCGCTTCTTCACGTTCCTTCTTGGCGATGACTTCGTCCAAAATCTTGGAACGGAGCATTTCCATAGCGTGCAAGCGGTTCTGCAACTGAGAACGTTCAGTCTGGCAGCTCACCACCACGCCTGTGGGAATATGGGTCAAACGCACTGCGGAGTCAGTCTTGTTAATGTACTGACCGCCAGCACCACTGGAACGGTAGGTGTCCATGTGAATGTCGGCTTCGCGAATTTCAACGTCCACTTCTTCTGCTTCCGGAAGGATTGCGACAGTTGCCGCAGAGGTGTGAACACGGCCCTGGGTTTCAGTTTCCGGCACGCGCTGCACGCGGTGAACGCCACTTTCAAACTTCAATGTGCCGTAAACGCTATCGCCTTCGATGTAGGCGCGGATTTCCTTGTAGCCGCCCACAGTACCTTCGCTCAGGTCCTGGATGGTGATCTTCCAGCCCATCTTTTCGCAATAGGCGCGGTACATACGGAAGAGGTCGCCAGCGAACAGTGCGGATTCGTCACCGCCGGTACCGCCACGAATTTCGATAGTTGCGTTACGGAAGTCCCACGGATCCTTGGGAACCATGAGAATCTGCAATTCGTCGGTAAGACCCGGCAGTGCCTTTTCGATGGAACTCAGTTCAGACTTGGCCATGGCAACCATTTCCGGGTCGGAATCGCCCAGAGCCATCTTCCATTCTTCCTGGTCGTTGACCATCTGCAGGTATTCCTTGGCCTTGATCACGGCCTTTTCAATACCCTTGTACTGCTTATGGATCTTGTTGTAACGAGCCTGGTCACCAAGAACATCGGGATTGCCCAATTCGGATTCCAGTTCTTCGTACTTTTCAATGAGTTTACGTGCTTTATCTTTCATCGCGTGCAAATGTAGAAAAAGTGTTTAGTAGACAGTGGTTAGTAAACAGTTTTTTCTGGTCAAGAACGTTCCTAATCACTAACCACTAACCACTAACCACTAGCTAGAACTGATTGATGAAGAAGGTGATACAGAGGCTGTTAATGAAGTCTGCAAACATACTTCCTACGATGGGGACCAGCAGGTAGGGCTTCACGGCGGGGGCGAAACGGTTGGTGATGGCCTGCATGTTGGCCATGGCGTTGGGGGTTGCACCCATGCCGAAACCGCAAACGCCGGCGGAAAGTACCGCGGCATCGTAATCGCGACCCATCACATTGAACACGATGAAGTAGGCGAACAGGAACATGAGCAAGGTCTGTGCGCAGAGCAACACCACCAAAGGCAAGGCCAGGGAGGTGAGCTGCCAGAGCTTCAGGGTGATCATGGCGATGCCCAGGAACAATGAAAGGCAGATGCCACCCACGTCGCTGATTTCACCCATGTGGACTTCGTACTTGCTGCTGTATTCGCAAATGTTACGCATGATGGCGGCAACGATCATGGCGCCGATGTAGGCGGGGAAGGTCATGCCGGTTTTGGAAAGAAGGGTGGAAACCAAAGTGCCGAAGCCCATGGCGATGGCCAGCTGGAAGGCTGCGGTGGAGTAGCGCTTTGCGGAACGCTTGTACTTGCTCTGCTCTTCCTTAAGTTCTGTCTTGTCTTCGGTTTTGGCGGACTTCAGAAGATCGCGCTTGAGGATGAGCTTGCGACCCAGGGGGCCACCCATGAGAGAACCTGCCACAAGGCCGAAGGTTGCTGCAGCGGTGCAGAGGGTGGTGGCTCCTTCCATGCCGAAATCTTCAAGGACCGGGCCGAAGGCGCCTGCGGTACCGTGGCCGCCCACCATGGAGATGGAACCTGCGGAAAGGCCTACCAGCGGGCTTACGTGAAGCAACTTGGCCAGGAAAACTGCCAGGGAATTCTGGAATACGATAAGCACGCAGACGCAGATCAGGAGGAGAATCAGGTTGATGCCACCGCTCTTCAAAATCTTCAAGTTGGCGTTGAAACCTACGGAGGTGAAGAACACCATCATGCAGATGGATTTCAAGGTTTCGTCAAACTGGAATTCCAGAAGATTTAGCTTGTACAAAATGCAGGAAATACAAGCGAATACAATGCCACCCACCACCGGGGAGGGAATGCAGAACTTTTCCAGGAACTTGATTTTCTTTTTCAGGTTGGCGCCGAAGACGAGAACGATGACGGCCAGGGCCAAGGTCTGGTACATGTCTAAAGATAATGTGAACATGGTTTCTCCTTAGTCGCCTGTAGAGGGAATGGGACCGCGGGCCTGGAGGGGTTCGACGACTTCTACTTTAGCGTTCTTGCTGGCGTAGAATGCTGCTGCGCCCGGATGGAAGGCTACGGGAATATTTGCGGTGGCATTTTCAAGTGCGGTGGCTACGGCAATGGAATTGGCCGTGGAGGCGGATGCAATGTTTGCTGCGGCGATTGCGAAAACGGATTCGGCGACCTTAGCTACGGTGGCGTTGTCTATCAGTTGGTTTGCTACGAGAACAGCCTTTGCCCCAAGGGTTTGCAGGTCGGCTTCCTGGCCTGCGTAGGTGCCTGCGGGAATGACGCTTGCAGTAAGTTCCGGATGGAGGCCCATGATGCGAGCGGCGTCAGCTTCGCCGATGGAAAGAAGGCGAATGTTCTTGCTGTTTGCAAGTTCGCTAATAGAGGGGGTGGGAATACCTGCGGTGCAGAAGAAGGCGTCAATTTCGCCAGCCTTTAAAGCGTCGGCAGATTCCTTGAAACTGAGTTTTTTGGCGTCCACCTTGTCCAAAGAAATTCCGTAGGATTCCAAAATGATTTCTGCATTGCGAAGCACGCCGGATTCTTCTTCACCCACGGCGACGCGTTTGCCGACGAGATCAGCAACGGACTTGATTTCAGAATCGCCTGCCACCACGATCTGGATGGATTCGGTGTAAAGTCCAGCTACAGCGGCGATGGCGTGACGCATGCGGCTGCGCATCAAGTAGTCTTTCAAAATATCGGCCTGGACAATACCGAAGTCAATGAAACCTTCTTCAATGAGGCGGATGTTTGCGGAAGTTCCAGAGGTGTTCTTCACCTGAATTTGAATGCTGCCGTTTGCCTTGTTAAAAGTTTCAGCAAAACTGTTGGCGAACTTATCGTAAAGACCGCCCTTGTTGCCGGAACCGAAACGGATGTTCTGCTTTTCGGAATTGCAGGATGTTGTAAAAACTGTTGCTGCGACAAGAATTGCCGCGGTAGCTATCTTGAATGCAAAAGTCGATGCTTTCATTGGAGAACTCCAGTGGAATAGGGACTAATGCAATAATAGAAATTCTAAATTTTTTCGCATGGAAATTAAACCCATCGGAACATTTTTTGGCGATGCTGTATACAAGTACGACGCTCCCCGACAGGGCCGTCTTTTTGCAGGACATCCTGGTCGCATTGTCTTGAATGCTGGATGTAATTTTGAAATGGCCCTCCGTGACTTGGAAGGCTTTGAACGCATTTGGGTGCTGTTCCAGTTTCATGAAAATGAAGGATGGCGCCCAACAACCCGCCCGCCAGTTCCGCCCAAGGGAAAGGATCGCGTTGGCACTTTTGCCAGCCGTTCGCCTTATCGCCCCAATCCCATTGGATTGAGCTGTGTTCGCCTGCTGAAAATTGAAGGCCTTACGCTTTACGTGGATGAAGCGGATCTGCTGAACGAATCACCTATCATTGATATTAAACCTTACATTCCCATGGCAGATGCTTTCCCTGATGCAAAAGCTGGTTGGGTAGAAGAGCAGGATGGGGAACGATGGATTGTGGAAACTTCGGAAACATTTGCTGCTCAAAATAAATGGATTTGTGAAAACAGTTCCTTTGACTTGATGAGTTTTGCAGATGTTCAGCTAGGTCGTGGCGGCTTTGGTGAAGGCGCTCTTGATGGAACCCGGCGTCGTCTTGTTCTAGATGAAAAAAAAAGCACTGGGGTGCTGGCTTATCGCACGTTCCGCATAGATTTCAATTATAATGACGATGTAAAATCTGTTTGTCTTCTAAATATTCGTTCGGGATATAAACCGGAAGAATTAGCAGAAGGTGCAGAAGACAAGTACGGTGATAAACAGCTACACCGTGAATTTTTGAAACTGTTCCATCCGGAATATCGGATTGGATAATTTTCACATTAGTATTTTTCGCCAAGAACTAGCAAACGGTAGATGGCTTCTTCGCTACCTACTTTGTGTTTGTCTGTTTCGTTGCGCCCGAAAAATTTGTGCCAGTCTCTGCTTGTTGGAACAATGGCGTCGTCAAAAGGCCAGGGACGAATAAAGCCAGGTGGCAATTGGCTGTAGAGCTTGCTGTTGTCAATGTCCAGGTCGCCTACACGTGGGGGCATGGGGCCTGCTTCGATTCGGGGGCAACCGTGAAGCAGTTCTGCGGGGTAGCCACCGATGGCGTTCACCAGCTGGCCTGCGTTATACAAGGTGACACGACGCGGACCTCCGCAGTTGTAAATGCCTGCAGGAAATTCGTGTTCCAGAATGTATTGAACCACGCGGCACATGTCATTACCGTAAATGGGCCTGCGGTATTCATCGGTATAAAGTGTGGCGGGGCGGCCCGGTCTAAAACGATAGCTGATCCAGTCGATGGCGCCGGCGCATCCGCCGGGAGCATAGTCCATAGGCAGGGGCACGCGCAGCATGACAGCGTCGGGCTTGATTCGCTGAATTTCCATTTCCGCTTCCAGCTGGTGCTTGCCGTAATTATGGATAGGGTCCTTGACCGTATCTTCTTTATAGGGGCGCAGGTGTACTGTTTCTTCGCTGCCGCTCCACACCATGTCCGTTGAAATTCGCACGAATGCACAGTTGTATTCTGCTGCCAGCTGGGCAGCGTCCACTCCCTGGGAACAGTTCAGCAAATAGCTTCGGGGCGTGTCGCATTCGCAGGCTTTCAGCGCGCAGTTTCCGCTGGCATCAATCACCGTCTTGAACTTGTGCTTCTCGAATAGTGCGGTAAGGCCTGCCGTATCTTCTGCATCGATCGCAACCACATCTTGACCAAAAACGCAGGGATGCTTGATGGGTCGAATACCGATAAGGGGTGCCTGTGCGTCGGGGTGGCGCTTTGCCGGGTGTATTGTTCCACTGTTCCCGTCGCTTTCGTCGGTGCCGCCAAACAGTTTGTTAAAATGCCTAAAGAGGGCGTAACCGGGGACGCCATTCAATCCCAAAACGAGAATTGGAGTTTGAATAGGGCGGCGGGGCTGTTCCTGCCAGGAGTCTGTCTGCGGATCAGAAATCACTTCTGGCTCAGTTTCCACTTGAAATAGCCTGCCATCTGCAGCGGGTGACTGAAGGTTCCGTCAAGCATCTTTGCCTGCAGTTCTTCGTCCGTCATTTCAGAAGATTCAATATCTTCGGTGTCGTCAAAGCTGGTCTTGCCTGCACGTACGACGCCGTCAATGAATACGACGTGAAATTTTCCGCGGTGACGATCCGGATTCACCGGGTATGCTCCCAGATATGTGAGGTTCGAGGCCCGAGGTTCGAGGGAATTTTGACCGGATTCGCCATCGGGTCTCTCGTCTCTCGTCTTTTGTCTCTCGTCTAATCTATAACCGCATTCTTCCTGCAGTTCTCTCACTGCAGCCTGTTCCGAAGTCTCGTTCTTGTCGATAATTCCTGCAGGAAATTCCAATGCAATCTTACCGGTGCCGTGGCGGTACTGTTCCGTCATAACCCACTTGCCTTCCGTGGTGCGGGCGAGGATCAGAACCCAGTCCGGCTGCCACAAGGTGTAAAAATCATCAATGACTTTTCCGTTGGGCAGTTCGCATTTTTCCTTGGCGACTTTCAGCCAGGGGGCGTTCACCAGATATTCCGTATCAAGAAGCTTCCAGGGTTTCATCTTAGACTCCTTCCAACTTGTTCTTCAAGTAATGCTTGGAGGTGTATGCCCAGAACATAATGTCTGCAATGGCGAGAGCGATGGCGCATGTCACAAAGACCTGCTGGTGCATGCCGAATTTTTGGGCCATGGATCCGCCAGCCAAAATGCCGATACCAATGCCGATATCCCAGGCACTGAGGTAAGTGCTGTTGGCGGTGCCGCGCTGGTCATGACGGGCCAGGTTCACGCACATGGTCTGGTAACCCGGGAATATGAGGCCTAGGCTGGTACCGATGAGGAATGCGGAAATGAAGAACACTACGGCGCTATTGCAGAAAGCCAGCATGCAGTAGGCGGCCACGATAAGGGTCATGCCCATGCCCACCAGGCGTGTGAGCCAGCCTCTATCAATCAGGCGTCCCGTCAGCAAGCGGTTCATGATGAGGCCTGCGGCAATCAAGGCGTAGAACCAACCGCTTCCGCCGATTCCAAGTTCCTTGGCGTAAAGGGAAATGTAGTTGGTTACGGGACCGTAGGCAAAACCCACAAAAATGAAATTGATGAACTGCGGAATGGCGCGGGTCAAGAAAAATCTATCCAGGGAAAGAGGCGGGCGTGCAACTTTTGGGCGCGGCTTCACATTCAAGGTCTTCACAAGAATGAGTCCGATAACGCAGAGTGCAATGGAAATGCCGAACACCAAATCGGAACCGAAGGCTTCGTAAAGGAACATACCGGTCATGGGGCCGGTGGCGAACGCCAGGTTCACGCTGATTCCGAAGTAGCCGATACCTTCGCCGCGGCGGCTTGCAGGCAACGCGTCGATTGCTACCGTGTTACTTGCCGTGGTGGAAATGCCGAAGAACACGCCGTGCATAAAACGGACAACCGCCAAAAGCGGCAAAAGCCCAAGTGCCCAGTAGCCAATAAAGCAGAGGGTAAAGGCGAAGAAAGTCCAGAAGTACAGTGGCTTACGGCTGAGGCTGTCTACAAGGAAACCTGCAAAAGGTCTGCAGCAAAGGGCACCGATGGTGTACAATGAAATGATGATGCCCGCCGTGGAGTTGTCGGTCTGGAATTTCTCGAAAATGTACAGCGGCAAAACTGGCAGCAACTGGTAGAAGCTGAAGAACAGCAAAAAGTTGGCGGCCGCGCAAGTTACAAAATTGCGTGTCCAAAGCGCGGGCTTATTTTCGAGTGCTGCAGTCTGTGAATTCATATCCATTCCTCGAACCTCGAGCCTGGAACCTGTAGCCTATTTCTTTTCCAAGGTCACGATGGTTTCCAAGTGCGGAGTGCCCGGGAACAGGTCCAGCGGCTGTACTTCGCGAACGCGGTAGCCGTATCGTTCCCATTCCTTGAGGGATTCCGGAATTTCGTCTGTGCCGCAGAACACGTGGCAGACGCGTACAGGGTGGCGCATCACCAGGGCCTTGATGACTCCCGGCTCGCAACCCTTACGGGGCGGGTCCAGCAAAATTTTTTCTGGTTCTCCAGGAACCGGCTTGGGCAAACGCAGGTGGATAAAATCTTCGTCGATCTTGCCTGCGATAAAGCGGTAGTTCTTTTTCAGGAACTTGGCGCTGGCCTTTGCGCTTTCGATGGACGGACCTTCCCATTCCACACCGAGAACGGACTTGGCAGCTTCGCCTAAGGCAAAACTGAACAAACCGTAACCGCAGTAAAGGTCCAGGAATCGGTCTTCCTTGGAAAGACCCATCATGCGGCCAGCAGCCTTGATCAAGTTGTGGATCTGGCTTTCGTTAATCTGGCTGAAACCAGTGACGGGATACTTAAGGCGGAAATGTCCCAAGTCCAAAGTCATTTCGCGGGGGCCGTAAAGCTGCTTGAAGTTCAGACCTTCTGTGGGGCGCTTGGCTTCCAGGTAGTAGTCGGATTCCGTGGTGTCCACGTAGGCGTGGGCGGCGGTCACATGGAACGGGCTCTGCTGAAGGACTTCGGAAATTTGCTTCAGCTTGCGGACGATGGTGGCGTCAATTTTCTTGATGTTGAAAATGACCACGCGGTACTTGTAGGTGCCGCGGATGATGATCCAGTTGAGAGCGTAGGCCAGCGGCTTGTAGGCCGGAGTGATCAGCTTTTCAAAAAGCAGGTCGTAAATCTTGTTGTGTTCTTCCGGTTCCAGCATGGAATCCTGGCGGTCGAACTGGAGGTTGCCCGGAACCATGGCCACGCGGCGCTTGCTGGTGGTGCGGTATCCGCGGGGCATGGGGCTTGCGATCACCGGCTTCGGAGAACCAGCCAAACGGTTCACTTCCCAGAATTCCTTGATGGCCTGATCCTTGATTTTCAGTTCATCCTTGTAATCCAGCATGGCGAGAGATTCGCCGTGGGCGGATTCGGCTTCGCGGGTGTAGTTGGGAATGCAGTTGGCAATGGCCTGTTCAAAAAGCATAAGTGCCTCCGTGGGGCAAAATTTTTACAACCGCAAATGTAGAAAATGCCCCCATAATTATAAAGGCATAAATAATCTGTTAAAAAAGCCCGTCCTGGAGTCCTAGTTTGTTCTAAAAATTCCTTTTAGGAAGGGGTTTGGGGAAGCCTGCGATAAGTTCCTCTCCTTTGAGGAGGGGCTAGGGGAGGGTGTTAAAAAAGGCCCCTCGAAAGAGGGACCTTTTTTTATCCAGAGCGGCGGACCGGGATCGAACCGGCAACCATTAGCTTGGAAGGCTAAGGCTCTACCATTGAGCTACCGCCGC
>JAKSIB010000051.1 GCA_024399065.1 Fibrobacter sp.
CGGCTGCAGAAATCGCACGCCTCGAAAAGGAAATCGAAAAGGCAAAGAGCTTTGCAACTTCCATCGAAAAGAAGCTCAGCAATGAAAAGTTCGTTTCCGGCGCTCCGGAAGCAGTCGTCAATGCTGAACGCGTGAAGCTCGCAACCCAGCAAGATATTATTGCTAAGAACCAGAAGGCTCTGGAAGAGTTGCGTTAAGAACGACAAGTACGTAAGCCGAGTGTCGCAGACAAATTCATTTGTCTATGACCGAGGCTAGTACTTGGTACATGAGCGTAGCGAATGTACCAAAGGCCCTGGCTGAACTGCGATAAGCTCAGTCCTTACAACCTTTAATGAAACGTGCCGGCGAAAGTCGGCACTTTTCATTTTGAATAAAATTAAAGAGGAAGTCCAACGGATTTCCTCTTTTTATTCGCCTTAATCCAGTAACAAATACGAGGCAGATTCTACTGTTTCAACATCAGCTTATTGTTCCCCTGCAGTCCATCGTTATCAAAGCGTACCGTGGGATTTTTTCCGGCCTTGTAAGCCTCTTCGCTTTCGTACATAGACAAAGCAACGTTTACACCAGGGAGGGCTGCCACATTGGTCCGGCGGGCTGGCACGACACTAGCAAAGGAGAACTTGCGAACGTCTCCGTCCTTGAATGTTTTCTTTTCAACCTTGACGGTTTCGCCCAGTTGTTCAAGAACTTCGCCGTCACTGTTAACAAATTCTGCAACAATGTACACATCAAAGAAGCAGGGAGCAATACCAGTGTTCTTTACGGAGATATTTAAAACATTTGCAGTTTCCTTATCTCCCGTAATGGTCAAAAGATCCGCCTGCTGCACCATAAAGTTGTAGCCAATCACATGAGTCATGGAATCTGCCAAGGCCTTATTTTCCTTGTAGATTCGATAACCACAATCGCTTTCCTGTTCCAACACATAGTAGGTCAAATGGGCGGTGGTGATTTCGTGAACCCAACGTTCCGGAGTCCATCTCATGTAACTCTTGTTATCAAAACTCAGCATGGCTTCGTAGCTGCCGATATTTTCAGCAATGGTAGGAAGTCCAGCCTCGTAAGCACGAACCAGTGAATCAGCGGTACCAGGAATTCCGATAAAGCCGTCATCGCGCTTTGTAATTCCCAGGCTCAATGCGTAGGTATAAATTTCACCATAACCATCCGAAGGCAATGCAAGCAAAGTTTTCTTGAATACAGAAGCGTAATGATCCAGCAATTCCTTCTGAATCTTCAGGGACGGCATATCACTACCATCCAAGTGGGAAACATGCCATTCGCCCCATTCACCAAAAGTGCGAACATCGATATACTCAAGGCGTGGATCACCATCGTACTTGGCAGCCAATGCTGTTGCAAATTCCTTGGCGTACTTCAAATAAACAGGATCATCCCACGCAGGAACCTGAGCATGAGCGCCGTTATCTTCAAAGACGGCCGTAACCTTCTTGGCACCTTCATCATAAACCCAGGTGGGAGTCCAGTCGTATTCACTTGTAGGTGTACCTTCACCCAATATATACGAGGGCGAATAGGGAAAAACGCGCAATGCGTAGCCCAAGCCATGTTCCTGAAGAACATTCAAAAGATCTTCCAATTCTGACCAGTCGTAAACTCCTTTACCAGGGTTCAGCTTATCCCAGCGCTGGTAACCGGAGCCATAGCTAATCAAATTCCAGGCGCCATTTACATCAGGACCATATTCGAATTCAGGAATAAAATTCCAGGCACCCTCCGTAAGGAGGGTAAATCCCTTGTGGGGATTGGCAAGAGGGCCGTCAAAAGGTTTCAATGCATAAGAAATTTTTGTAGTGTCACCCTCAATTGTTGGCAAGGAAGAGGAACTTGAAGCAGGTTCCGCAGGCTCATCCTGCAAAGAACCACTGGAAACAGCATCTTCCCCCGTACTTGAACTACTAGAACTTTCAAGTGCCGAGCCATCTGCAGAACTGCAGGACGACACGACAGGAGTTTCCGTAGAGGAGCAACTCTGCGATACATTATCCGAAGAACTTACAGGCAACTGTTCAATAGATGAACTGGAAAGTTCCTGATCACTAGGCTTTACTCCATTATTATCATCACCGCAAGCCCACATCAAAATGGGCAGTAATCCTAAACACACAAACCTTTTCATTTTAGTTCTCCAACTTCCATCCGCAATCATTATGGTAGATCATTTGACGTGTCATGCCACCGTCAATGCAGATGTTTTCACCTGTAATGAAGCCAGCCTTATCCGAAGCCAAGTACAGCACCATATTGGAAATATCCAACGGATTGCCAACACGACCTGCAGGTTGTTGCGTCGCATCAGGGCCCTCATATTCAGCAAAATCCGTATCAATCCATCCCGGAGAAATAGAATTTACTCGAACTTTTCCAGACAAGCTAACTGCAAGAGCGTGAGTCAACGCAGCAATGCCACCTTTAGCCGCCGTATAGCTTTCTGTTTGCGGCTGACTCATACGATCTCTGGACGAAGAAATATTGATGATACTTGCTCCTGGGGCAAAGTGCTTTGAGAACAGTTTAGTCAAATAGAAAGGGGCGGAAACACCAACAGCCAAAGCGTAGTTGAACTCTTCATAGGAGCATTCATCTAAGCCCTTCATCAGTGGCAAAGCGTTGTTCACCAAAACATCCACATGGTCATATTTCCCAAGCACGAACTTTGCAAAATCCTCAAGAGTTTCCTTTTTGGAAATATCCCCGATGTAGCTCGGATTTTCACGAATGTCGATATACGCGACCTTCGCACCTTCTTTTTCAAATTCCTGGACAATAGTGCGGCCAATCCCATGGGCGCCACCGGTAACTACAACGACTTTATTTTCAAAGGACTTCATACTTGTAAGTATAGAATTTCTAGTTTTGAAGTATGTTACTCCGCATCCCAAATTTTTATGATAAATTCACTTGCATCGCCAACCGTTGTACAGACAACTGCTGTATCGGCTGGGAAATTGACGTAGACGAAGATACTTTGGACTACTACAAGAGTATTGTCTGCAAAGAAAAATGCGGATCCGCCAAGAAGGATTACATACAAAAGTTCCTTGAAAATATCGAAGATGGACACATTAAGCTCACCAAAGACGAACGTTGTCCTTTCTTGATGGAGAACGGCCTTTGCGACACCATTTGTCATTTAGGCGTAGACGGTACCGACAGCGATGAAAACGGCAGAAATGTTCTGGGAAACATTTGCAGAGAACACCCGCGCTTTGTTGAAGTCTACGGTGACATTATGGAAAAGGGCGTAGGCCTTTGCTGTGAAGAAGCCGTGCGATTGCTATTAGAAGAACCCATAGGCGAAAAGAGTTTACAGTTCGTAGAACGTGAAATTGACGACGAGCCAGACACACTGCCGGAAGACGCCGAAGAAGCCCGAGATGCAATCTTTGCAGAACGCGAACATATTTTTGAATTGCTGGCAGATCGAAACAAACCTTTAAAAGAAAGATTGACCGAAGTTCTTGATTACGCTGTTGAAACTTCCGGAATTGATTTCGAGGAAACGGACGAATCTGTAAGCCTCAGCGATCAGGCCATCAAACAAACGTGGATTGAAATTCTCGGCGAAGGAGAAAGCTACGGTCCCGCTTGGAACAAAGCTTTTGAAGGAATGGTTCGCGAAGGTTGGGTTGCCGACGACGACCACAACAATAAGCCTATGTTCTCCGACGAAGACGGCGAAAAGATTATCGCCTACTTGATTTTCCGTTACTACGCCAAGAGTCTTTTTGACGGAGACAGCCTCACCAAAGTGCAATTCGCCATTTTCTTCTGGATTATCCTGCAACGATTCGGCCATATTCTTGGAGAGTGTGGTTCTGTCACTCCCAAAATCAACGCCATCAAGCTGCTGAGCAAGCAGACTGAATACTCAGAAGAAATCATGGAAATCCTTGCTGATAATTTCTTCCAGAATCCAGCATTCAGCATAGAGCAGTTCCGCCGTATTCTCCGCAATGAAATTTAAGAGCAGGCATCATATCGGTGCCAAACACACTCATCACCGAGTAATTACAAATTGACAAACTTTCTCATTCCTACAACAGTCACTGCAGCGCAAATAAACAACGATGCAACCAATGTTACCGCAGGAATAAAGATTCCATCAAGGAAGGGCTCGTAACAGAATTGTACAATCAGCAGCAAAGGAACGATAAAGAACAAAGTTCCCTGGGTTGCAGAGCGAACTGTCTTGGCTTTCAAAGAAAGAAACAAAGAAAAGGCATTCACCAACAAGCTTGCAGATGCTGCGCCAAGCATAGCGGCAGCACCCATTTCCAGAGAAATGTCCGAATGAGCGATCCAGTAGGCACCTTGGCCAATTAAAGCAAAGATAAGAGGGAACGGCAATACCGCCAACAATTTTCCCCAGAACAAATCCGCAGGTTTCACTGGAGAAAGTTGCAGCAGCTCCAAAGAATTTCTTTCACGTTCACCAGCAAAGCTATCGGCAGCAAGGGGCGCTCCCATAGGCGCCATGAGACAACCCAAAAGAAGCATCATGTAGCCTTCCATGCCCAGCATCACTTGCCCGCCATAGCGAGAAACAGCAATTCCCTGAGAGGCAGCCAGAATCACCGGCGGAATCACGAAGGGAATCCAAAAGCGGGGCTCCCGGAAAATCAATCGCAGTTCATGTTTAAAAACGTGAAGAATCATGAGAAATCGTCGTCTATGGTTTAGAAAACTCTTTTACATCCCCATCACTAGGGCCGGAATCGAACACACTACACCAATACCCAAAGCTACACAGTTTCTCATTACAAAATTCAAGCGTTCGTCCTTGCCATTCATGCCAATCATTTCCAGCTTCATCAGGAGATCCTTCTAACCTGCTCCAACTCATCCATTCCCAGGTTTTATCAGAAGTTCGCCTAAAATATAACCCAGTTTTTAGAACTTCGCTTTTTGTCATACCTAGCCGAAGCTTTAGATTTGAAGAAAAACGAAGCTTACACTTGGGAAGACTTCTTGCATCACCCTTAGAAACTACTACAGACTCAACATTCGTCCAACTTCCCATTGGACCAGAAGAATAGGTAACTATATCGCCATCTTGATTACAGCTCACATAATCTGCACAGGATTCACAACTTGTCGAGTCCGTTGAATTGTATCGAAGAATTTTGCAACCCTTACACAAAGCATCATCAAGCGTCAAATTCTTACTCCCTCCAATTACACTTTCATCAATGTTTTGAGCCAACAACAATGATGCAGAAAGAAAAAGGATTTGAATCAACGACTTCATATATTGAAATATATAAAAAGGCGCCCCTAAGGGCGCCATTATTTTACACATCAAAGGCAACGCCGTCGCCGACCTCAAAGCGTAAGTTCACGAAGTGAACTGCAGCGACCTCACACCTCAAAGCAAAAGGTCGCGCAGCGAACTTTCGCGCCCTAGCGCAACCTAGTTTCGTGTGAGAGTCTTGTACTTGATGGGCTTGGGATTTTCTGCATCTTCGCCCAGACGCTTGCGACGGTCGGCTTCGTATTCGCTCCAGTTACCTTCGAACCAGACCACCTTGGAGTCGCCTTCGTAAGCAAGGATGTGGGTTGCGATACGGTCCAGGAACCAGCGGTCATGGGAGATAATCACGGCGCAGCCTGCGAACTTCAGGATAGCCTGTTCCAGGGCCTGGAGGGTTTCAATATCCAAGTCGTTGGTAGGTTCGTCCAGGAACAACAGGTTACCGGGCTGCTGCAGGTTCTTGGCCATGAGCACGCGGTTGCGTTCACCACCGGAAAGAGTATTCAGCTTCTTCTGCTGGGCAGCGCCAGTGAAGTTGAACAAGCCACAGTAGGCGCGGCCATTCATCTTGCGGTCGCCCACCATAATTTCGTCGTTGCCGCCGGTAATGGATTCCCAGACGGTCTTGGTATCATCCAGAGAGTCGCGGCCCTGTTCCATACTGATGATCTGAACAGTTTCACCAATCTTCAAGGTACCGCCATCGGGCTTTTCAGAACCGGTAATCATCTTGAACAAAGTGGTCTTACCAGCACCGTTGGGGCCGATAATGCCCACGATACCGGAGCGAGGCAGACTGAAGTTCAAATCGTCGAACAGCACCTTTTCGCCAAAGGCCTTCTGCAGATGTTCAGCCTGAATAACGATGTCACCCAGACGGTTACCGTTAGCAATGTGGATCTGAGCCACATTAATCTTTTCCCTGGAGTCTTCGGCCAGCAATTCTTCGTAAGCCTTAAGACGAGCCTTGTTCTTGGCCTGGCGAGCCTTGGGACTCTGCTTGACCCATTCCTGTTCGCGAGCCAGGCGCTTCTGACGATCAGATTCACCCTTTTCTTCGTTCTTCATGCGATCAAGCTTCTGGTCCAGCCACTGGGCATAATTACCTTCCCAAGGAATGCCGCGGCCACGGTCAATTTCAAGAATCCAACCAGTAACGTTGTCCAGGAAATAACGGTCATGGGTAACGAGAATGACGGAACCCTTGTATTCGCGGAGGTGGCGTTCCAGCCATGCCACAGTTTCAGCATCCAAGTGGTTGGTCGGTTCGTCGAGAAGCAACAGATCCGGTTCTTCCAGGAGCAAACGGCAGAGAGCCACACGGCGCTTTTCACCACCGGAGAGGTTTGTCACCGGCCAGTCGCCCGGCGGGCAACGGAGTGCGTCCATAGCAATTTCAATATTGCGATCTAGGCTCCACAAGTCCTGCGCATCGATGATGTCCTGGAGCTTAGCCTGTTCATCCAAAAGCTTGTTCATTTCATCATCTTCCATGGGTTCTGCGAACCTCATGGAAATTTCGTTGAAACGGTCAAGGATAGCCTGTTTCTTGGCCACAGCCTGCATCACATTTTCCTTGACGGTCAAGTTCGGATCCAGCTGCGGTTCCTGAGGCAGGTAACCAGCGGTACGACCCGGTTCAATCCAAGCTTCGCCCTGGAATTCCTTATCGATACCAGCCATAATACGCAGAAGCGTAGACTTACCGGCACCATTCTGACCGATAATACCAATCTTAGCGCCATAGTAGAAGCTAAGGGAGATGTCCTTCAAGACTTCCTTGTTGGGGTAAGACTTGCACATCTTGTACATGTAGAATACAAACTTTTCTGCTTTATTTTCGGCCATAATGGTCCTCGGCGCAAAGCGCTGTTATTTGTTGGATCAATTGTACTTGGTCAATATTTAAAATTACTGTTTATTCAGGTAGTCCAGAACTTTCTGTGTCAGGTCGTTATCCTTCTTCCAGAAAAGAACTGCACCGGTGGCACGGTCCACGACCATGTCATAGCCTTCCTGCAAAGCAATTTCATTCACCGCCTTGCGGATAAGCTGGATAATCGGGCCACTGACCTTTTCGTTTTCAGAAATCAGTTCGCCCTTACGTCCGTAGACGCGGTCGATGAAGTTCTTGAGTTCAGTATCCTTCTTGGCATATTCTGCTTCAAGTTCACGTTTCTTTTCATCGGAAAGCATGAGCATCTGCTTGTCCAATTTTTCCTTGATAGCAGCAAGTTCCTTCTGCAGCAAGTTGCCCTGCTGTTCCCACTTAGCCACCTGACGGTCGTATTCTTCTTGGGCCTTCTTGGTGCCCTTGTAACCGTCAAAGATCAGCTTAGAATCAACGTGAGCAATGCGAAGGCCGTCTTCGGCAAAGCCGGCCGTTGCAAATGCAAACACGAACAAAATCAAAAGTCGTTTTAACATACAAACTCCTTAGAAGCCCTGGCTGATAACGAAGTTGAATTCCATGTCACCAACAGTTTCCTTTTGAGTACCGGTGTAGTTTTCACCCACGTCCAAAGGCCAAGCAAAGTCAAAGCCAATAATGCCAAGCATAGGCACAACGACGCGGAAACCAAAGCCAATATCCTTCTTAAGGCTGGTGGGATCCCATTCGCTAAGCGGGCTGCGGCTGGGCTTCGGAACCTGGGTCTTGGGGTCATAGCGTTCACCAAACACGTTACCTGCATCAAAGAAGAAGGGCAACAGGTAGAATGTCTGCGGCACAAGACCAAGCTGAAGTTCAGCACCAACGTACTGGTAGCTACGACCCAAGCGGCGATTACCGATAGATCCAGAGGTATAACCACGCATCATGCCTTCGTAACCATAGGCGCCACCCATTGTGTACAAAGTACGATACTGCAAACGGTCACCGAAGATCACACCATACTGGTTGGTCAAAGCCAAAGTCAAACGATCGCGGAACAAGGGGAACCACCACTTCACGGTCAATTCCGTCTTCACGAATTCAAAGTCGCCAAACACAGTGCCTTCTGCGAACTGCATGTCAAGAACATAGCGAGAACCATCGGTGGGGAACTGAGGCAGGTTCTTGTCGTCACGGATCAAGCGGAAGTTAATGGCAGATTCAACACCGGAGTAAACCACATAGCTACCCGGGATGTTATCGCCCTGCTTATTCATGAGCCAGCTATAACCGATCTGTCCATAGAAGTAGTCATCCGGCCACTTAAGGCGCTTACCCAGATATACGCTACCACCGTAACGAGTAATATTCGGGTCACCGTACTCTTCCATATTCCACCAAGAATAGCTCAAACTTGCACCCAAGGTAATGGGCTTATCAAGCAGCCACGGTTCCTGGAAGCTGATGGATGCACTCTTCTTGTCTGCACCATATTCAACGTTGAGGGATGCAGCCTGACCATCACCCATACAGCAGTTGGGGATAGAAATTGCTGCAGTACCCACAAGACCATCACTTTCGCTATAGGAAACACCAAGGCTGAACTGACCTGTACCGGCTTCCTTTTCCTGCACGGCAAAGTCAAGATCCACTTCCTGTTCACCCACAACCTTGATATCCGGCAAGACCATGTCGAAGTAATTCAACTGCATGATTTCACGGAAGCTACGTTCCAAGGCAGACTGGCGGTAGGTGTCACCCGGATACAAGCGAACTTCACGGCGGATAACCTTTTCATTGGTCTTGGTATTGCCGTGGATATGAACCTTATGAATCTGAGCCGGGAGACCCTCGGTCATCTTGTAGGACAGGTTCACAATAGAATCGTTTGTGAAGGTTCGTTCTTCTTCGTACTGAGCGAACAGGTAGCCATCTTCACGATAAGCGTCGATCAAAGCCTTACGGGAGGCGTCATAGAGGTACTGGTCAAAGACCATGCCGCTATCAAGGCGATAAACATACTGGAGCATCTGGTCGTTCAGGACTTCGTTACCAGAAAAATGCAAACCGCCCATGTAGTAACGACGGCCTTCATTCATATGAATATGAACGAGGATAGCGCTGGAGGTCTTAATCTCATCGTACTTGTTCAAGGCCGGGAACATATCTTCAATCATGTAACGGACCAGGAGCTTTTCCTGATAAATGTTCAACTTCTTGATGTTCTTCAAGGAGTCGATCTTCGGATTATTCCACTTGTTGTTCTTCACGATGGAGAGCAATTCCTTACGGGAATCTTCATAGCGGATAATATCGTTCAAATATTTCCAGGCATCTTCTTCAGACTTCACCTTGGGAAGCGGTCTTGTAACCCAGCTCTTTTCACCAATGGCACGGTGATTGCGGAAAATATGGGTCACCTGCATGGTGGGCTTACCAGCCATCTTGCTCATAGCATGGGTGGTGTCAGCAAACGCAGTATTCAACTGGTCATAAAGGTTTTCAAGCTTAGCTCCCATGGGAACCATGCGTCCCATATAGAACAAGCAAGAGGAATCCGGCAAATATTCAGCACTGTATTCAGTAAGTTCTGCATCCAGGTAGCCAAAATGACGGATTGCATTCAGCACAGAATCACGGTCTGCAGCGAAGACTTCTTCCTTGAATTCGCCACCACCCCACCACTGATCCAGCTTGGTGAGCATGTGGTCCATGATATCTTCCTTGGGAACGTTATCATTGCCCTGGATATCGAACTGACGAACCTTGACCTTACCACCTTCACGGACGACAAAGGTCACCATGTTCTTGTTTTCATCGGATTCAGTTTCGCGGTAGCCAACTTCAGCAAGAAGGTAGCCTTCAGAATGGTAATGAGCCAAAATAGCCTGACGGTCGCGTTCCAACTGGCTCTTGCTATAAACCTGTCCAGGAATCAAGCGAACCTTGAGGCGCAAATCCTCTTCAGTAATATCATCACAACCTTCAAAAACAACCGTATCCAGAGCAGGGAGTTCCTTAATCTTAAAGATCAATTCCACATCGGAACCATCGCCGACATAGTCAATCCATGCGGTAACATCATCAAAAAGACCGGATTCGTACAAGGAAGTAACTGAAGCCTGAACCTTATCGGTAAGACCAGACGGAGAATAGCTTTGGCCATCCTTAATGCCGATACGGCTCAAGACAGCACGCGGATCCATGTGAACGGTACCTTCAACCTTCACCTTGCTAACGGTATTTTCCATCATGTAGCTTTCGGACATTTCAGACATATCCAAAAGTTGGGCCTGAGCAAAGCCCACCATTACAGCAACAGCAAACAACAATCGCAACAACAGAGTAAACCTACCTGTAAATAAATCTAATTCCAACCAAAAATACAAAAGTTGAGTGCCGGAGATTTAATGAGAATGCCGTTTTTTGCGTAAAAAAGACTATTTACGAGGGCAAAAAAGGAAAAGTTCCCCAACATTGGGGAACTTCCAGAAATAAAGCATTAAACTAGGATTTTACCTAATGGAAATTCGGCGAACAAGGCTACTGGAACCATCGTTTACGCGAACCACATAAAGGCCCTTTGCCAAGGACGCAAGATTAACAGTTCCATAGATGTTTTTCCCATTGAAAACAGGTCGACCCTGCATATCAAATACATCAACCTGAACAGATTTAGCTGCAGATACGGTCAGTACAGTTCCTGAGAAATGAATTCTAAGATTAGTTTTTGCAAAATTCGGACGAATTGCTGCATCGTCCCAATTGTCCGGGCAACCCACTGCCTCAATCTTTGCGATATACATAGCAGACATATCGCTGCTATTGAAAGTCAGCTGCGTTGGCTTAAAGGAAGAATCACGAACAACCTGCAAGTCGACGGTGGTTCCGCTCCAAGTTTTGGCGGCAACAGGGCGGCCATTCTGCAGACTAGCCCAAGGCTCGTTCATACCCACATTCACGTAGGCGGTGCTACCATTAGGACCATAAGTCGTCAGCAAAAGGGTTTCGCATCGGCCAAGGACGTTCTTTTCAACAGTTTCTTCAGGCAAAGTGTAAACAGCATGCTGATAACCGCAGTAATCAGCATTTTGGTCGCAACCGGCCAAGGGAACATTCAAGTATCCCTTCCTGCCAGCAAGTTCTTCTGCAACAAACTTTGCATTGCCATTCTTCACATCGCCATCCCACGATCCAACAGATTCCGCGCCATCCTGACTGTAATCAACAATGACGTAAACTCCATTACCAAAAGGAGATGTATTTTCCCAAGTCAAAGGCACCACATCATTAACCTTCGTTACTTTATCCGCACTATGAGCCTTGAGACTTGCCACCAAGCTGTCGTAGGCAGGCTTGGGCACAAAGCTGGAATCATAAATCAAACCATTGTATTTGTACAGATCCATAAGCCAGCTATACTTGTCGCTAAAGCCCCAGATTACGAATGCTTCCATGTTAGGCGCTTCCAGGAACAGGTCCATGAACTGTCGATAAAGATGACCCTGAGCCTCATAATCAGACTTGGAAGCATCCTTCTTATCAAAACCGATGTCCAGTTCCGTAATTTGCATGGTCAAGCCTTCCTTCTCGAGAGCCTGTGCCAAAGCCTTCACATTCTGCGGAGTGGTAACGTGATAGTCAGAAATATGGGTCTGAGTTCCGATACCGGTAATATAAATGCCGGCAGCCTTCAAACGTTTTCCGATAGAGTCCAAGGCAAACTGAGCCTTGGAACCTGCGGCCAAACCCCATTCCAGGGAATAATCGTTGTAATACAATTTTGCATCAGGATCAGCCTTATGGGCCCAGGTAAAGGCGGAGTCAATAAAGTCACGACCAATATACTTGTTCCATACAGACGGATTCTGGCTAGAGCCGGAACGCCAGGCAGCAGGCTGAGTATCGTCAATGGCTTCGTTCACCACGTCCCACTCACGAACTTTACCTTTGTAATGACCCACCACATTTTCAATATGGTTCTTCAGAACTGCAAGAAGGGTATCGCGGGCAGAACCGCCAGCCTTTTCCACCTTCGCAGCCAAATCAGGAACCCACTGGGGAACCTGACTATGCCAAGCCAGTGCATGACCACGAACCTGCATGCCGTTAGCAGCAGCGTAGGCCATCAGCTTATCGCCCTTGGAAAAATTGAAGGAATTGCGCTTGGGTTCGGTGGCATCAAACTTCATCTCGTTTTCAGCCACAACAATATTGAACTGAGACTTGTGGGTATTCTCATAAACTTCAGCGTCGTCACCCAAACCATAGCTAAACCAACCAGAATTCAAAATAGCGCCGACAAAACGGCCACGGGCTTCAGCTAACTGACGAAGAGTACTATCGGCTTGAGCAAACACCTGGGATGCACCGAACGAAAGGGCCATACCCACCAAAACAGCACGACCAAAAAACTTTTTTTTCATTTTCCTAATCCTAATAATCCTAAAGGGTTAACGTACCCAAATTCCCAACCAAAAAATAAGTTCATTTCACAACATTCGGGATACCGTAAAAAGAGAAAGCGTTGCAACGAATTACAACGCTCAAAATTCATTTTTTTCGTAAAAAAAGCCTATTCAGTCGGGAACTTCGGCCAAATTTCGTAGGGATTCTGGTTCAAATACAGAGTTTTGACCCAGAAATCAGAATGGGGGCCGTCGCTAAAAACTAGTTCGTCAATGGCTCCGCTGAGACCTCGGCCAATCACAAGATTGGAAGTTTCGTAACGCTTGTTCTTGGTTGTTGCAGAAGTATTCTTCTGAGGAATGTTCACTCCGTTCACATAGAAACTCTGCTTGCCGGAACGGTTCAAGAAATAAATGTGAGTCCACTTGCCTTCAGTCACCAAGCTATCGCCACTGCGGAAGGTGTGAGCGTAATAAGTGCTGCCAGAAGTTTCGCGATAACCAGCAACAAAGCCCTGGTCAGGATCATAAACCAAGCTATACTGACCATCCTTGGAGAAGATCATACAGGAGTCCTTGATATCATCGATACGAACCCAGAGGCTATAGCTCAAGGTATCTGCAGGGAAGTTCAGTTCGCCAGAAGCGGAACTGTCCACCGTGACAAAGGAAGTCTTGTCATTAACAAACAAGTAGGCCTTACCCACGGCGCCATCCACTTCCTTCACATTGGACGGAGTTCCCTTGGAAACTTCGTCGTTTTCTGCTTCATCGACAAAAGTCTTTACTCCATCATCGAAATGCCAAACGGTACGGAAATGACCCAAAGTTCTAAACACATCCGAAGCATAAAGAGCCGGTTTAATGGAGTTATAGACAATGGATATGGTGTCCGTGAAATTCAAGGAATCCACGCGAACCCAGAAGACAGCCTCCTTGGCGGATGAATCAAAGCGGCTGATGCTAATGGGAAGACTTGCAGAACGTTCACCGTCTTCATTGATGCGATAAGCTTCGAAACGACCCTTGCCTCGGGTGACCAAGCCATTGAAACCAGCCACGGAACTATCCAGGCGGAAGGCCATGGGAATGTCGGTCAAGGAGGAATAAGTAGAGTCGAAGGAAACGCCCTTAGGCAAAGCCAGAGGAGCCTTAAAGGTTCTAATCACAGCTTCCGGAATAGTATCCACAATGGTATCGCCAGCCACCACATTCAATTCGCCGAATGCAGCATCCAAAGTATCCTTGTCAAAGAGATGGATAACGAGATCCTGTTCACCAGCCGGCAAGGAGTCAATCAAGACAACGCTGCCCTTGACCTCGACGCGCTGACGGAAGGTTGTACCAACAATGGTGGCTTCGCCTTCAAGACCATCCACATCGTCTTCAAAGACATTTTCAACATTGAGGTAGGCGGTACCAGGATTCAGCAAGGAATCGCTAACCACCAGACTATCGTCTTCCAAGGCCAAATTCTGGAGCAGCAAGCGCTTACCGGATTCTTCATGGAAAGCTTCCAAGGAGAAAGAGCTAGTGTTGATTCCCGGCATGGAATCAATCTTGTATGCACCATTGGAATCAGCATTCACTTCGATGACATCACGAAGACGATCGCCCTGATAGAAGTCAAAATCGGAACCCACGACACGAACACGAGCAAAGCTTGCCGGTTCTCCATTATCGAGGTAAAGGACGCCTGCCAGTTCGGGAGAACCAGTTTCAGCACTGTTACCGGCAACGTTGGTATTGCAGCCCACAGAAAGCAGGCTGACCATTCCGGCAGCAAGTAAACTATGTCTTAACCCAAACTTCATAGCGTGCAATATAAATATAGATATGTAATTTGTCTTTTGGACAACGAAAAAACACAAAAGGTTGCCCGCAGACAACGGGAAATTAGGCGAAAAATTGCTAAAAAACACACAAAAACATCAATTTTCCGTTTTTTGGCCTCCCGATACATGAATTTTATATATGTTCATGGTATGCAACCGCAAGCTTTAAGACTTTCTGAGATAACTATTGCAAATCTGCGCTCTATCCAGCGTCAGACGTTTCCCCTCAGTAGTTTTACAGCCCTAATCGGGTACAACAACGCCGGCAAGACCAACATTTTGATGGGAATCCGCTGGCTTTTGGCCCATTTTTCCCTAGACATCTCCTATTTCGACAATCCCAACGAGCCTGTGGAAGTCATAGGTGTCTTTGACGGTATTTCGGAACAAGTCCTGGCCCGCCTCGGCGAAGAAAAGGCGGCAGCAATTATGCCGTACCTGATTACCACAGGGGCCAACGCAGGCAGGCTCAGCATCAAGAAACTCCAGAGAGTTCCTGGTGAAAATCCGGATTCCGTAGAAACCTTCGTTTTCGTTCCGTCCAACAAGCGCAACGGCAGAAACAACAAGGAATGGATCCGGGCCGACGAAGATTTTCTGTCGGCATTCAACAGAATGTTCCCGGAATCCATCGCCATTTGGGACTTTGAAGGAAACCAGGCCTTCACCAAGCTGTTGCACGAAATTTTCAAGCCGTTGGAAAGGCGTTTCGGTGGTGAAATCAATATGCTGCTGAGCAAGTTCAGCGACATCCTTTCCCCGGAAAGCGAAAACAGGGCCGAAGAAATGGTCGCCTTCGATCGCGACGTCAATGAAAAACTGAGACCGCTGTTCCCCAGCGTCAAGGTGGAATTGGACATTCCTGTTCCCACGTTGGAAACTTTCCTGAAAAAGGCTAGCCTCAAGGTTATTGACGAAGACGACGGGTTTGAACGAGACATTACCCGCATGGGTGCAGGTTCCAAGCGCGCCATCCAGATGGCCTTGATCCGCTACCTTGCCGACATCAAGAAGCATCACAACAACCACTACCTGAGCCGTACCATGCTGCTCATCGATTCCCCGGAATTGTACCTGCATCCCCAGGCGGTTGAATTGGTGCGAGTCGCCCTGAAGAACTTGTCCAACGAGGGCTACCAGGTGGTGTTCGCCACCCACAGCGCCCAGATGGTCACTAGCGAAGATGTAAGCACTTCCCTCCTGATTCGTAAGAACAAGGAACGCGGCACCTTCATGCGAAAGCGAATGGAAGACGCTGTTCACCAGGTGGTGCAAGACGCTCCCAGCCAGCTGCAGATGCTGTTCAGTTTGAGCAACAGCAACGAATTGCTGTTTGCAGACTACGTTCTTTTGACCGAAGGAAAAACAGAACTTCGTGTTTTGCCCGCATTGTTTGAACGCATTACCGGGCAAAGTTTTGCTTTGATCAAGTGCGCCCTGGTTCGCCAAGGCGGTGTCAGCAACACCCGCAAGAGTATGCTGGTTCTTGGCGCCATGGACATGCCGGTACGCGCCATCGTGGACTTGGATTACGCTTTCACGACGGCCACTCACGACGGATTCCTGGACTTTAACGATCCGGACATCAGATACTGCCAGAATCTCTTTAGGGAATTGGCATTCCAGCACCATCTGCGTCTGGTAAACGGTCTCCCCGTAAGCAAGCACAGCAACACTACCGCTGCGCAGGCCTACGCCATGATGGCCGCCATGCCCGAAGCCGAGCGCCCCATCAGAAGCATTCATGCCAAGCTTCGCAGCCAAGGCATTTGGGTCTGGACCAAGGGCGCCATCGAAGAGCACCTGGGTTTGACAGCAAAGAACGAGGCCACCTGGAGCAAGTTCATTGAGCGCAGCAAGGCCCAGAATTTCACAAAGACCCTCCCCGACTACGCAAGCATCGAGGAACTTTGCAAGTGGATTATCGAAGGTAGTCAAACCTACTAAGGACCAGACTCCCTCTGCCAAAGCACATGTTTGAGATAGAAAAAAGAGACCCCGTGATGTTCACGGGGTCTTCTTTTTAGTTTATCTTAAAACGCTTTGGGTTCGCGAAACCGCAAGCCCTAAACGAAATTAGATAGAGTCAATAACCTTGTTGAACTGTTCAACCGGGCGCATCCACTTCTTGAGAAGTTCTGCCTTGGGGAAGTAGTAACCACCGATGTCTACGGGCTGGCCCTGGGCAGCGGTAAGGGCACCAACAATGTCCTTTTCTGCGGCGGTGAGGGCTGCGGCAACGGGAGCGAACTTTGCAGCAAGTTCTGCATCAGCAGTCTGTGCGGCAAGAGCTTCGGCCCAGTACATTGCCAGGTAGAAGTGGGAACCGCGGTTGTCCAGGTCACCAATCTTACGGGCCGGAGTACGGTTGTTTTCAAGAATGCGGCCGTTGGCTTCGTCCAGAGTGTCAGCTAGAACCTTAGCCTTCTTGTTGCCGGTAGTGGAGGCAATCTGTTCGAAGGACGGAACCAGAGCGAAGTATTCGCCCAGGGAATCCCAGCGCAGGTAGTTTTCTGCGAGGAACTGCTGTACGTGCTTGGGAGCGGAGCCACCTGCACCAGTTTCGAACATGCCGCCACCAGCCATGAGAGGCACGATGGAGTACATCTTGGCGGAAGTACCCACTTCCAAGATCGGGAACAGGTCGGTGAGGTAGTCACGCATCACGTTACCGGTAACGCTGATGGTGTCAAGGCCAGCCTTGGCGCGGGTCAGGGATTCGGTAATGGCGGACTTGGGGTCCATAATCTTGATGTCGAGACCGGTGAGGTCGTGGTCCTTCAGGTAGAGTTCCACCTTCTTCTGGATTTCACGGTCATGACCACGCTGCGGGTCCAGCCAGAAGATAGCCGGAGTGTTGGAAACGCGAGCGCGATTCACAGCCAGCTTGACCCAGTCCTTGATGGGAGCGTCCTTAGCCTGGCACATACGGAAGATGTCGCCGGCTTCAACGTCCTGGGAAAGGAGAACTTCGCCCTTGCTGTTCACGGCACGGATAACGCCCTTGCCCTTTGCAATGAAGGTCTTGTCGTGGGAGCCGTATTCTTCGGCGCCCTGAGCCATAAGGCCTACGTTAGAGGTAGAGCCCATGGTAGTGGGATCGAATGCGCCATTCTTCTTGTGGAAATCGATGGTAGCTTCGTAGATGCCTGCATAGCAGCGGTCCGGAATGCAAGCCTTCACTTCCTGGAGTTTGCCTTCCTTGTTCCACATGCAGCCGGAGTTACGGATCATGGCCGGCATGGAGG